>SKTG01000323.1 GCA_007118045.1 Nitriliruptoraceae bacterium | reverse complement strand
TCCTCCGCTGCGGCGCCCTGCTCATCGGTCTCCTCACCGGCCCCCGGGGCCTCCCCGGGATCGGAGCCCGAGCAGCCGAGGAAGACCAGCGCCGCCGTGACGGGCACGGCCAGGCGCGACGCCACGCGACGTGTGAACACGGATCCCCCAGGTTGACGAGAAGCTCGCTGCGCGGACGGTACCGTCGGCCGCCGCGGACACTCGGGGGTGGTCGGCCGTCGGACGCCTCCGGTGTCGCGAGCCACCCGAGCGGCGACCCCGTGAAGCGGCCTCGGGACCGGATCAGCCGCCACCCGTCCCAGACCGAGCCACCGGCCCGGCCGTCCTCCAGGAACCCTCCGTGGTCGAACACCGCCTGCCCCGTCTCCTCCTCGTGAGCGCTGCCCTGCTGACGTTGGCCGCATGCTCGAGCGAACCGGAGCGGGAACTGTCCTTCGCCGGGCCCGAGGACGGCGCGTACGTCAACGCCGAGCAGCTCGACGACCTGGCCGTCGAGGTCATCGCCTCCTGGGACGATCCCGCACAGGCGCAGGGCGAGCCGGACATCGACGACCTCCGGGTGTTGCTCGACGACGAGGATCGCAGCCACGAGGCCGAGCTCGACGACACCCGGCTGCGCTGGAGCGCGGGCGACCTCCCCGACGGGGAGCACACGGTGCGCATCGCGAGTCAGCCCACCGCGCCCGAGGACGAGGACGCCGAGGACGAGGACGTCGAGACCGAGGACAGCGGGGACGACGAGCCCGAGGTGCTCGAGACCTTCACGTTCACCGTGGACACGACCCCGCCGCAGCTCGAGCTCACCTCACCGGAAGGGGCGGTGGTCGCCGGCGAGCCGCTGACCGTCGCGGGGACCACCGAACCCGACGCCACCGTGACCGTCCAGGACGAGGAGGTCCCCGTGGACGAGGAGGGCGCTTTCGAGGTCGAGCTCGATCAGGCGCCCGACGGCGAGCTGGAGATCGAAGCCGTCGACCGGGCCGGCAACAGCACGGGTGACGGGATGCAGCTGGTGACCGTGCCATCGAGGGTCGAAGCCGACGAGATCCGCACGGTGCACGTGTCGTTCTGCGCCTGGCGGTCGCCGAGCCTGCGGGACCCGATCATCGAGCTGATCGAGGACGGGACGATCACGGCGCTCCAGCTCGATCTCAAGGACGAGGGCGGCCACGTCGGCTTCCGGACGGACAACGAGTTCGCCGCCCTGACCGGCGCCGACTCGCCGGACTGCCAGTACGACCTCGACGAAGCCGTCGCGCAGCTGCACGGCCTGGAGGTCCCGGTCGTCGGTCGCATCGTCGCCTTCGCGGACCCCGTCCTCGCGGCCTGGGCGTGGGAGAACGAGGAGCGCGACATGGTGGTCCAGACGGAGGGCGGCGAGAAGTACGTCGGCGCCTACAACGGCTTCTCGAACCTCGCGAACGACGAGGTCCTCGACTACAACATCGCGATCGCGGAGGAAGCCGCGGCTGCCGGCGTCGACCACATCCTGTGGGACTACATCCGCAAGCCCGACGGCAGCGGCGCCCGGTTCCCGGGCCTCGACGACGGCGACCCGGAGGACGCCATCGTCGAGTTCACCCGCATGGCCGACGAGCGCCTCGCCCCCTATGGCATCGAGCACGGGGCTTCGGTCTACGGCGTCTCCGCCGACCGGCCGAGCGAGGTCGCCCAGGACATCCCCCGGATGTCCGAGTACCTCGACTACGTCGCGCCGATGATCTACCCCAGTCACTGGGCGGCCGGTGAGTACGGCGTCGAGAACCCGCTGCAGCAGCCCTACGACATGGTCGAGGCCACGCTGGAGAAGTGGTTCGAGGCCACCGACGGGAGCCGCGCGCGGGTCCTGCCCTGGCTCGAGGACTCGAACTACCCGGTCAGCCTCGGCTACTCGAACCGGCAGGAGTACGTGGAGGAACAGATCCGAGCCACCTACGACGCGGGTATCGACGAGTGGATGCTCTGGGACTCCTCGGTGAACTACACGACCGCGGCGATGACGCGCGTCGTCGACGAGGAGGGGTGAGCGCCGTGCCGTACGCGGAGGTCAACGGACAGCGGTTCCGCGTCGAGGACACGGGCGGCGACGGACCTCCGATCGTGTTCTCGCACGGGTTCCTGATGGACCACGAGATGTTCGCTCCACAGGTCGCGGAGCTCTCGGACGTCTACCGGGTCATCACGTGGGACCAACGCGGCTTCGGGACGACCGAGACGGACGGGGGCGAGTTCACGTACTGGGATTCCGCGCGGGACCTCTTCGGGCTGCTCGACGTCCTCGGCGTCGAACGGGCCGTCCTCGCGGGGATGTCCCAGGGTGGTTACGTCTCGCTGCGCGCGGCGCTGCTCCAGCCCGACCGTGTCCGTGCGCTCGCCCTGATCGACACGCAGGCACCGCCGGAGACCCCCGAGAAGACCGCGCAGTACCGGGAGCTGTTCGCCACGTGGGTGGAGCGGGGCTACGTCCAGGAGCTCGCCGACGGCGTCGCCCAGGCCATCATCGGCGACCCGGTCCTCGCGGAAGGGTGGCAGGCGAAGTGGCGCCGTTGGGACCCCGCCCGGCTCGGCCCGGCCAGCCGGGCGCTGCTCGACCGCGACGACGTCTCGGATCGTCTGGACGAGCTGGCGATGCCGGTGCTCCTGGTCCACGGGACGCAGGACCTGGGCATCCCGGTCCAGCGCTCGCACGAGATCTGCGCGGCCGTGTCCGACTGCCGTGGCGTCGTCGAGGTACCGGGCGCCCCGCACGCCTCGAGCCTGACCCACCCCGATCTGGTGAACCCCGAGCTGCGCGCGTTCCTCGAGAGCCTCCCCGCCTGAGGGGCCTGCGCACCTGAGGGGCCTGCGCACCTGAGGGGACCCCGCACCTGCGTGTCGGTTTCCACCGGATGCGGTGGAAGACGTCGCCCCGTGCCCTGCCGGCGCACCTCGCCGTTCCCTACAGCGTCGGTTGCCACCGGATGCGGTGGAAGACGTCGGGACGTCGTGTGTCCGCAGCCCGTCCGGCGGCGGGTGGGAGCTGTCGACGGCCCGGATCGGCACGGCGCCGGCGGCACGGCGCCGGCGGCACGAGGCTTTCAGCCGCGCAACGCGGGCGCTCCGATCCCGAGCTGAGCGGCTCGCAGCGTGAGGGCGGAGGCCACGGTGGTGAGGACAGCGGCCTCGTCGAGCAGGTCGTGGGCGCGGATGCCGAGGATCCGTACCCCACGCGCGGCGAGCTCGCGTTCCCGGTCCCGATCCGCCAGCCAGCCCCGCAGGTGGTCGTGATCGACCGCGCCGAGGTACTCGATCCCGACCCGCAGCGCCTCGAAGTACCAGTCCACCCGTCTGCACGCGGTGACCCAGACCTGTGGCTCGGGGGCCGGGTCGAAGCGACGGAGCAGCCGTCCCAGGTCCCGTTCGCCCTCGCTCTCCGGCTCGAAGCCGTCGATGCTCAGCATCTCGAGGTAGGCACGGGCGCCCGGATCGCGGCTCCCCCGGCTGTGCAACGCGACGGCGAACCGCTCGGGCGTGGTCCAGCCGCGCCAGCGCAACTGGTCGTACGCGAGCCTCAGTTTGCGGTCACCCAGCTCCGTCCGCCAGGCCGCCGCGTCGATGGCTGCCTCGACCGCGGTGACCAGGCGGACCGAGCCGCGACGCAGCACCCGGCGTCCCGGCTGGAGGTCCGGTCGATGGGAGAAGTCCACGCCGCGGATCCGGCGACCGGGTTGGGTGAGGACCGCGAACGGCCCAGCCGGTGCGAAGCCCTCGACACCGAGATGACCGAGGACCATCGGGCCCGTGACGCTGGCTCGGGGCCCCGCACGCAGGGCGGCGGCGAAGGCCGCCTGCTCGGGGAGCCTCGGCGCTCCGGCCACCCGGTACACGCCCCGCTCGATGGGTCGTAGGGCGCCACGCTGGACGTGTCCGTCCACCTCGCCGCGCGAGAGCTGACAGCGTGAGCGGTCGCCGACGAGCTGCCACCGGGCCACGACCCCGAGCTGCTCGTCGCTCACCTGCAACAGCGCCGGCGGCAACATGATCGCGAGGTTGCCGGCGATGCCGCCCGACCTCGATATCGGGGGCCCGCGTGCTGTGGACGAACGCGTCGTCCGGTCTGCCGCGGGCGAGCGCCGGCCGGGGACGCAGCCGGTTCCGCGTACATAACCGCCGGACCGGGACCGGCCAACGCCCGCGGTGGACCGGGCCCGCGAGGAACCACCGGGGACGGTGGGAACCGACC
>SKTG01000083.1 GCA_007118045.1 Nitriliruptoraceae bacterium | reverse complement strand
GCCACCGGGACGGGGACGGCGACCGCCCAGGTCCTGACCCGAGGCACCTACCACTGGGTGGTCGGTATCAGCGACGAACCGCTGGCAACGCCCGAGGTCTACCGGACCTTCGACGAGGTCGGCGCTCCGACCGACGTGGAGCCCGACGCCGTCCTGCAGGCACTCAGGACGGGCGATGCGGACGCGCTCGGTGCTGCACTGCACAACGACCTCGAGGTGGCGGCGTTGCACCTGCGCCCGGAGCTCGACCGCGGGAAGCGGGCCATGCTCGACGCCGGTTCGCTCGGTGCCGTGGTGAGCGGGTCCGGGCCCACCGTCGTCGGGTTGGCCAGCTCGGCTCAGCACGCCCTGGCCATCGCGGGGGAGGTCGAGCCCGTGTTCGACCGGGTCGAGGTCGCCCTCTCCCCGGCCGGCGGCCCGGAGCTGGCCAACGGCTGAACGAGCCGCGGGTGATGCCGCCGCCAGGCACTACCCTCCCGGGCGGCTCGACTCGGCGTCACCGAGCCGACCGGGTCGGTGGGGGGTGGTGTAACCGGCAACACGCCGGCCTTTGGAGCCGGAATCCAGGGTTCGATCCCCTGCCCCCCAGCTACCTGCAACGCCGACGGGCAAACGGCCGGTGACGGTGGTGCCCCGACATCGAGGCCGAGGAGCCGCTGTCGGACCACGTGCCATCGCGGCTGGCGCCTGGACGCGTCCGGGCGGACGCGGCCGAGCGATCTCCCGAGGTCAGCTTGGATCGGACTTGCGCCTACCGCGGTAGGACGTGGAGGCTGGTCCCGCCGGCCCTCTCCCTCCGGCACGCGGCCTCGCCCTCCCTCTCCGGGGCGAGGCCGCTACCCATGTCCGGGGCCGTGTGCGCGACGCATGTCCGGGGCCATGTGCGCGACGCATGTCCGGGGCCATGTGCGCGACGCATGTCCGGGGCCATGTGCGCGACCTCGGCTCTGAACGGGTCGGGGGACGTGTCAGGTCCGCCAGGTGACGCAACCGAGGTCGACCTCGCGCGGCGGCGGTCGGTACCCCTCGGCCACGGTGCCGAGGTAGACGAAGCCGACCACCTGCTCCTGCTCGTCGAGCCCGAGATGGCTGCGCACCGCCGGGTGCTCGCCGTACCACCCGGTGCGCCACATCGACCCGTAGCCGTGAGCGGTCGCGGCCACGCACAGGTTCTGGGCGGCGCACCCGGCGGCGACGAGCTGCTCCCAGTCAGGGACCTTCGGGTGGCTGACCGACCGACCCAGTACCACGACGATCACCGGCGCGCGCAGCGGCTTGCGGGCGGCCTTGACCACCACCTCGTCGGAGGCTTCCGGGTCGCGCTCCGCCTCGGCCCGCGCGAACGCCGCACCCAGCTCGCTCCGTGAGGAGCCCTCCAGCACGACGAACCGCCACGGCTGGAGCCGGCCGTGATCGGGGGCGGTGCACGCCACCCGGAGCATCTCTTGCAGTTCGGAGCGCGTCGGACCGGGCTCGGTCAGTCTGCCGGTGCTGCGCCGCTCCGTGACCGCGGACAGCGCCGCGACCGGGTCGGTCCGCTCGGAGGTCTCGAGGATGATCGTCACCTCGGGTCGGGGTCGCCACATCGGGCATGTAGGTAAGGTTCACCTAACACGGTACGGGGTGAGGCGCTGATCCGCGACGTCGGCCCTCCGGGCCAGCGGACTACGGTGTCCCGTCGACCCCGCCATCCGCCAGGAGGGCCAGCATGCGCCCAGCCGTCGCCGCCATCGTCCTCGCCGCCGGTCAGGGCACCCGTTTCCGTTCGGATCTGGCGAAGGTGCTGCACCGGGCCGCTGGCCGCAGCCTCGTCGGGCACGTGCTCGAGGCCGTCCGGCCCCTCGGTCTCGGGCAGGTGGTCGTGGTGGTCGGTCACCAGGCCGACGACGTGGCCGCGGAGGTCGCCGCCGCCGAGGTACCGGGCCTGACCACGGTGCTGCAGGCCGAGCAGCTTGGAACGGGTCACGCCGTGCAACAGGCGGTGCCGGCGCTGCGCCAGGAGATCGAGCGGGTCATGATCCTCAACGGCGACTCGCCGCACCTGACCACCCCGTGGCTCGAACGCCTGCTGGAGGACGCCACCGGCCGGGGTGGTGGCATGCTCACCGCGAGGATGGGGGATCCCACCGGCTACGGGCGGGTGCTCCGGGACGCGGAGGGCACCGTCTCCGGGATCGTCGAGGAACGCGACGCCACCCCCGAGCAGCGGCGCGTCACGGAGATCAACGCCGGCATGTACGTCTTCGAACGCGGGGGTCTCGAGGCCGCACTCGCAGGGCTCCGGGGCGACAACGAACAGGGCGAGCTGTACCTGACGGACGTCGTCGGCGCCCTCGCCGAGCAGGGACGGCCGGTGGCGGCGACCGCGACGCCACCCGAGGTCGTCGCGGGCGTCAACGACCGGCTCCAGCTCGCCGAGGCCGCGGCGACGCTGCGACGGGTGCATCTGCGGCGGCTCATGACGGAGGTGGGCGTCTCCGTCACCGACCCGGCCACGACCTACGTCGACGTGGACGTGACCGTGGGGCGGGACGCCGTGCTGCTGCCGGGCACGATCCTCGAGGAGGGCACCACCGTCGGCCCCCGCGCGGTGGTCGGGCCCAACAGCCATCTGACCCGGTGCCGCATCGGCGAGGGGGCGACCGTGCACTCGACCCGCGCCGTCGACGCGGAGGTCGGCGAGGGCGCGAGCGTCGGACCCTTCGCGCACCTCCGGACCGGTACGCGGCTGGGGCCGGCCACCAAGGTCGGTGCCTACGTCGAGACCAAGAACGCCACGCTCGGTGCGGGTTCCAAGGCTCCGCACCTCGCCTACCTGGGTGATGCCACCGTCGGGACCGACGTGAACGTCGCGTGCGGGGTCATCACCGTCAACTACGACGGTGAGACGAAGTCCCACACCACCATCGAGGACGATGCGTTCGTGGGCTGCGACACGATGCTGGTCGCTCCCGTCACGATCGGGCGGGGCGCGTACACCGCCGCGGGGTCCACGATCACCGACGACGTCCCACCCGACGCCCTGGCCATCGCGCGTTCGCGTCAGAGCGTCAAGGACGGCTGGGCCGCCCGGCACCGTGGCGTGTCGACCACGTGACCCGCCGGTCGATCCCGCTCGACGGTCGCACGCTCACCCCGGAGCGGGTGGCCCGCATCGCCGTCGAGCACGAGCCTGCCCATCTGACCCGCCGGGCGCTGCAACGCAACCGTCAGGCGGTGGACACCGCGCGTCAGCTCCTCGCCGACGGTGTCACGGTCTACGGGCGCAACACCGGCGTGGGAGGCCTGCTCGACGCCGACGTCGAGGGAGCCGCCGCCGTCGAGCACTCGCGTCGCCTGCTGCGCAGCCACGCGAGCGGTACCGGAGCTCTGCTGCCCGCCGAGGTGGCGCGCGGCACCCTGGTCGTGCGGGCCAACCAGCTGGGTGCGGGTGGGGGCGGCATCGAGCCGGGGGTCCTCCACGCGTTGGTGGACGCGCTCAACGCCGGGCTCGCGCCCGTGCTGCACGAGGTCGGCTCGCTCGGCATCGGTGACGTGACCACCCTCGCCGAGGTCGGACTCGCGCTGCTCGGCGAGGGCGGCTGGCTCGGCGGGATGGCCGGTCCACCGCCCGCCCCGATCGGCCAGGGTGACGCCATCGTGCTCATGTCGTCCAACGCCTCGACGCTCGGCGAGGCGGCGGTCGCCACCCACCGTCTGGACACGGTGCTGCGCTCGGCGGAGTCCGTGGCGGCGATGGCGTTCCTGGCCAGCCGTGCCGACCCCGTCGTGCTCGACGAGCGCGTGCAGGCCGCCCGCCCCCATCCCGGGCAGGCTGCCGTGGCGACGCACCTGCGCGCGCTGATCGGGCCGGGGACCGGTGCGGCCCGACGTCAGGACCCGCTCTGCCTGCGCTGCCTGCCGCAGGTCCACGGCGCCGCCCGCGACGCCCACTCGGACCTGGTCGGCGTCCTGCGTGTGGAGCTGAACGCCGCCGGGGAGAACCCCCTGCTCGACCCCGTGGCCGGGCAGGCCCTCACCAGCGGCAACTTCCACGGCGCCCCGACCACGCTGGCGCTCGACCAGGTCCGGGCCGCGATCGCGCAGACCGCGTCGCAGTCGGTCCAGCGGGTCTCCCTGCTCCTCGACGGCCGCGTGCCGGGGCTGCCCGTCTTCCTGGCGGCCGACCCCCCGGGGTCGTCGGGAGCCATGATCCTCGAGTGGACGGCGCACGCGGCGCTGGCCGAGCTG
>SKTG01000031.1 GCA_007118045.1 Nitriliruptoraceae bacterium | reverse complement strand
TGGTCGACCATCACGTGGGCGTGCTCGTCGAGTCGACTGAACCGGATCTCGGTCGGACCGTCCCCCGGCGGGTGGTGCTCCCAGGCGATGGCGTACTCGCGGTCCGTGCTCGTCCCCGAGGTCACCCCCACCGGTCGGACCGCGACGACCGCGTGTCGCGCATCCCCCTCGGCGTCGGTGAGCACCACCGGGGAGGCGTGCTGCGGCTGGCCGTCGAGCAGGAAGCGGTTGACCAGGACGCGGGTGCGCTCGGGGCCGTGCTCGTGCCAGGCAGCGATCGACCGCTCCTGTGCGGCCACGACCTGGAACCAGCCGTGGCGGGCGGTGCCGAGCTCGGTGTCCTCAGGTGCGGTGACGAGCTCGAGCGGCGGCAGCGCCTCGCCCAGGTCCTGATCGAGCCGCGTGTAGCGGATCCCCGACTGGGCGCCGTAGACGACCGCGAACGTCGGCCGAGCGTCGGGATCGTCCGCAGGGACGTCGGGGAAGTGGCCGACCTGCGGAGCCACGGAGGGGTGGGCGCGGCCGGGGACATGGCGCCCGCCGATGTCGGGCAGCGGCTCCCCGTCCTGGTCGAAGGCGAAGACCATCACCTCCTGTCCGAGGCCACCGATGGTGGCGACCACCAGCCGGCTGGGGGTCCACCGCACCGCGTGCCCACTGGCTTGGAGGCCCGCCCAGAACGTGAGGTTGCCGTCGTCGCCGAAGGTCGCGTCGGCCAGCCCCTCGGCGGTGGTGCGAACCAGCGACAGGATCCCCGGGTCGGCCCCGTCCCGGAGGTGGAACCAGACGCCGCCCGCCCAGGCGGCGGCGGTCGCCCCGAACGGCGAGGGTCGTGGCTCCTCGCTTCCCAGGGTGTGCGGTACGAAGCGACCGCTGCGCACCAGCGGCGCTCGATGGTCCGCCGGCTGCCGGAACGCACCCTCGGCCGTGACCCCGAGCACCTCGACGCGTCGCCGGCCGCTGTCAGGACCGTCACGGCTCTGGGTGGCGACGGTGGCGGCACCGTCGGCGTCGACGACGGCAGCGAAGCCGGTGGCCTGCTCGGCGTCGTCGGCGCCCTCGGAGAGTCCTAACAGATGACGTCCCAGCGGGTCGGCGGGGTCACGTGGGAAGTCCAGGACCGGCTGACCCAGGGCGTCGAGGAAGGTCAGGCAGGCCTCGAGTCGTCCGCGGCGTGCAGCGTCCTCCCACAGCAGCACGTAGCCCCCGGGCGGGCGGGCCGCGAGCTGCGGCCGCCGTGCGGCGGCGCCGGAGGGGACGGGCAGGATCGGCCGGGGCTCGGTGAACAGCTCCCCGGCGGCATCCAGGACGCCCATGAGCAGCTGTGTGTCCCCCTCGTGCTCGCGGCACCACACCACCACGAAGCCGTGGCCGCGCTCGTCCCACAGCAGGTGGGGATCGCGGACGACGGCGTCCTCCTCCGCGAGCACGACCGGCTCGTCCCCGACCGGCTCGCCGTCCTCCTCGACGAGCCGCAGCACCAAGCGGCTCGACTCGGCGCCGGCCACCCAGACCGCGGCGTACCGGTCGCCGGTGTGAACGAGGTAGGGCTGGCCGGATGTGTGGGCGGCCTCGCCCAGCACCACGGGCTCGTCGTCGACGGGCTCGCCGCTGCCCGCGTCGAAGCGTCGGAGGCGGAGCGCCGCGTCGTCGTCCTCGGTCCAGGCGACGGCCACGTGGTTACCTGCCACCACGAGCGTGGGCGGCCGCGCGGACTCGGACGAGGCAGCGTCGGTGACGGTGCGCACGCCGGCGTCCGCGAACTCCGGGTCGGGGGTCAGGTCCCGCCGGAAGCGCCGCAGCTGCACGCCCTCGTCCCGGTGACGGTGCACGAGCAGCACGGCATCGCCGTGGCGCCCGAGCATCGGAGCGGCTGCCATGCCGACGTCGTCGACGAGCGACCGCGGCTGCTCGTCGACGTGGTTCAGCGCCTCGGCCGACAGGCGCACCGCCACGATGCGCGTGTGCTGCTCGGAGCCGGTCGGAGGCACCCAGGCGACCGCGATGCCGTCGGGGTGCGGGCAGATCGCCGGTCGGTCGACGAAGCCGCGGTCGTCCGCCCAGGGCGGTGTGGCCTCGAGCATCGCCGGGCGGCGCAGCTGGCCGTGGTGGCAGCGCAGGTACTGGCGGACGAGCGCGGCGGCACCCGCCACGACCGGCGCGGCCATGCTCGTACCGGAGGTGAAGTAGTACAGGTCCGCGTGGTGGTCGGGGTCACGCCACGGCTGCCCGTCGGGGGTTGCCCAGCCTCGAGGTCGTAGCGACAGGATGTTGGTGCCCGGAGCCGCGAGGTCCGGTCGGACGCGCCCGGTGTCGACCGGTCCGGTCACGCTGCCACGGTTGCTGAACAGCACGTCGTGGTCGGCGTCGTCGGAGATCGAGTAGGCGCCTGCCGGCCCGCCCGCACGCTCGTCCCACGCGCTGTGCTCCCAGTGGCCGGACCAGGCGCTCCGATAGCTGTGGGGCCAGCCGGCGCCCTCGCGGACGTTCTCGGTGGCGCCGACGACGAACGCGTTCTTCGCTGCCGCCTGCTGGCCGAGGGTGTTCTGGTCGAGCGTGCCGTTCGCCCCTCCCAACGGCCCTCCGCTGATGTCCTGTTCGTCGTTGCCCGCCGCGAACACGACGAAGTCGTCGGGGCTCGTGGCGCAGAACCGGTCGATGGCGTGGGCTGATCCGGTGTACTCGTTGGCCCACGAGAACCGCTCTTCCTTCTCCCGGTCCCAGCCCGGGACCCCCCACGAGTTGTTGTGGACACGGGCGCCGGCGCGGTGGGCCACGAGGAACGCCCGGATTGTCGGTCCTGCCAGCGGCCCCTGGAAGACGATGTGGCTGGCCGGTGCGACGCCGACCACGCGCTCGTCTGCGCCGTGGCTCCCCGAGCCGTCGCCGGCGACGATGCCGGTGACGTGCGTGCCGTGCGGGCTCGGCTCGTCGTCGTCCTCCTCGTCGTCCTCGTCGAGGTAGGGATCGGGGACGGGGTCACCGGGGGAGGTCCGGTGGCGGACCTCGAGCACCCGGTCGCCCAGGTCGGCATGGAGATCGTCGATTTCGCCGGTGTCCAGGCCGGTGTCGATGACCCCGACGGTCTCGCCGGCGCCGTCCACCTCGCGAGGGGACGGCAGGCCTCCGACGCCACCGGCCTGGTCCAGCCCGGCGATCACGCGACCGTGGGCGACCGCCGGCTGGGCCGGGACGTGGGGCTCGACGGCGAACGTGGCCGCGAGCCGCAGCACCGCGCGCAGGGTGGCCTCGTCCACGCCGAGCACCAGGCCGTCGTCAGTGACGCCGCGGACGTCCGCGCCGGCGGCCTCGACCGCCTCCCGGAACGCCTCCGGATCGGTGCCCTCGAGCGCCTGCACCTGCACGTTGCCCCCGGTACCGGCCGGGAGCCCCTCGAGGGAGACCGCCAGGTCGGGCAGGCTCCGGGGCGTGAAGGCCGCGTCCCGCCCGGCCAGGCTGTAGTGCAGGGCGTAGGCGGGATGGAAGCGGCCCACCCAGCGAACGGCGGGCGAGGCCGCGGCTGCAGCGGCGACCTCAGCGGACATGCGGAACGCGGCCGCGTGCACCGGCACAGCCTGCACGTACTCCCCGCCCGAGCGCTTGATCGCCTCGAGCCAGGCGGGCAGCGGCGGGGCGACGTACTGGACGAGGTGGAGCGCCGCACCGTCGGGTGAGGGGGCGGCGAGGTCCTCGGGCGGCGTGGGCTCCCCCTCGAGCGGGTCGAACACGATCGCGGGCAGCTCGATCAGGTCGGCGTGGTCGCGGATCTGCACCCGGATGCCCCGCGTCGTGAACCGCGCTGCCTGCCGATCGGTCACCGCGGCCCACAGCTGGTCGCCCGACTCCTGGAGGATGGGCACCCGTTCCGCCAGGTACGCGCGCTGCTCCCGACGACGCCGAGGGTCGAGGATGAGCACCGCCTTCCTGCGTGCCATGGCCCTCGTCTCCTTCGTCACGTCGCCGAGATCTGGTCGTCTTAGGGGTCGACGCCGATCCGGATGGCGACCGGCTGCTCGGTGACGGCCGCGCCCGGGCTCGTGATCCGCTCGATGGGGCGACCCTCGTCCTCCCGGAGAGCCCGGGTCGCGGCGAGCTCCAGGTCAGCGCGCAGTAGCAGCCGGGCGGTGTCATCGTGGCGCTCGCTGCGCAGCACCGCGAGAGCGTCGACGCGCAGCTGGGTGCCGTAGTCACCGTCCTCGTAGGTGACGGTGCCCTGCTCGACGAGTGCTCGGCGGTTCAGCGCGAG
>SKTG01000351.1 GCA_007118045.1 Nitriliruptoraceae bacterium | reverse complement strand
CGTCGAACGGTGGCTCCGCGTCGAACGGGGGCTCCTCGTCGAACGGAGGCGCACCGTTGGAAGGGGCCTCGACAGCGGGAGGCTGCTCAGGCTCGGAAGGGTCCGCACCGTCGGAGGCGTCGGAAGGGTGCCCAGCCTCGGGAGGGGACTCAGCGACGGGAGGGGACTCAGCGACGGGAGGGGGAGCGCTGACCCCGCGAGTGAGCGCGTGGCTAAAAATCAACCCGAGCAGTACCAGGAGAGCAACGCCGATAGCGACCCTGCCGGCCCGGGTTGGCCTCCCTCGCACGCTTCCCCCATGCGAAGTAAGTTAACCGTCACCATCCACCGGTGTCGCTACTCGGTCAAGGACGGGACGCTCCACGTCCTGAGCTTCGCGTGCGAGATGGTGGCCTCCGCGAAGCAGGTCGCGCCACAAGGGCGGTCGGCATCGCCGACCGAACGCGCTGGCGGGTCCGTGTCCTGTTCTACGCACGTGCCCCGTGAACAGGAGAACCGCCGAGGCGGCCCGATACGGCGGGCCAGTATCGCCGCAGGTCAGGGGTCGCGATCCGGCCTTCGCTAACATGCGCTTTCGCGGGGGCGCTGATGCCGTCACGCTGGTGGCGCCGGTTCGGATCCGGTGTGGGCCCCCGTCAACGTGTCCTCGTCGGGACGACGCCCGTCCGGTCGAGGTCGCGTGACGTGCCGCCGGCGACCGGGCGTACCCTCGCCGGCGATGCCCCGGCCGGTTCCGGCCGGTCGGCGCCCACCTCACGAGGACCGGCCCACGGGGCCCCCTCGAGACGTTCCAGGAGCAGGAGTGGACATGGCCACCAAGATCGAGGTCCAGGTGCCGGTCGAGCGGCAGAAGGCCGCCCAGGCGGCCGGCAACTTCGAGCTCGAGGACCTCCCGGGCCGGCTCAAGGACCCGGACGCGGCGGTCAGGGTGGGCAAGGCGAGCAAAGCCGACAAGGCGCTCAAGAGCGTGCGGTCGCTGAACGGCATCACCAAGCTCGGGCCCGGCCAGGTCATCGCCAACTACGGCCGGTCGGAGTCGCGCTGGGCGACCGCGTACCAGAAGCGGCGCGCCGGCGGGGCGGACTTCCACGAGCTGCTGAGCTACGCGCGCCAGATCATCGGCCTGGACGACGAGGGCCAACTGCGCATATGCCTCATGGGGCACGCCGGGCAGGGTCCGTGCATCCCCCTGTGGGTGCCCCGCGAGGAGGTCACCCTCACCGTGCAGCCGAACGACATCATCCTGCGCTTCGACGACATGAACTTCGACTGGTGAACGACCCCGCGGGAGCGTCGGGCAGCGACGCTCCAAACGGATCCTTCGCCGCCTGGCGCGACGTCGCCCACGAGCTCGCAGACCTCGCCGACGAGCTCACGCTGGGCGCCTTCCGCGGCCACCTCGACGTGCGTACGAAGGCGGACGGGACCTGGGTGACCGAGGTCGACGAGACGGTCGAACGCACGCTGCGGGAGGGGATCCGCGACCGCTTCCCCGACCACGCGTTCCTCGGCGAGGAGGACGGTCGACAGGGGCCCGCCGACGCGCCCACGTGGATCGTGGACCCGATCGACGGCACGTCCAACTTCGTGCGCGGCAACCCGATCTTCGCGACCTGCATCGCGGTGCAGTGGCGGGGTCGTGAGGTCGTCGGGGTGGTCTCCGCACCGGCGCTCCGGACCAGGTGGGACGGCATCGCCGGCGGTCCGGCGCGCCAGGACGGCCGGGAAGTCCGCGTGAGCGACGTCGCCGACCTCGCGTCCGCCGAGGTCGCACTCGGGGGCCTGGACGTCTTCGCGGCACACGATCGCCTGCCGCTCGCCGAGGCCCTGGCCGGTCGGGCCTGGCGGGTGCGTGGGTACGGGGACTTCTGGCAGCACTGCCTGGTCGCGGCCGGCAGCACGGACGTCGCCGTCGAGGCGGAGGTCGCCCTCTGGGACCTCGCGGCGGTCAAGTGCATCGTCGAGGCCGCCGGTGGCACCTTCACCGACCTGACGGGCGCGGTCACCGCCGACGGCGGCAGCGCCGTGGCCAGCAACGGGCGTCTGCACGACGAGGTGCTCGCCCTGGCGGCCGGGACGCGCTGAAGCGATCCGCGGCAGGGTGCCTTCCGGCCCTCCACGCGACGTCGCGGTGGCAGCGCCGGAGGAACGTCGCCCGTCGTCGTTACGCTGCGCGCATGCCCACCGAGACGAGTACCCACGCCACGGACGCCACCGACACCCCCGCCTCGGCCGGGGCTGCCGCCGACGAGGCGGATCCCTCGACCGGCACGGGTGACGGCGGGGAGGTGCCCGTCGACGGCGACGGTGCCCTGCGCCTGCTCGACGTCGAGGGAGCGCCGGAGGGCACCTTCGGCGAGCTCGAGCCGCCCAGCCCGCCGCTGATCGACGCCCAGGGTCGGGTGCGGCTGTCCTTCAGCCGGATCGACACCTACCGCAAATGTCCCCGTAAGTTCCGCTACGCCTACATCGACCGGCTGCCGACCGAGCCGGGCCCGCACCTGTCCTTCGGGACCTCGCTGCACGGCGCCCTGGAGGCCTTCTACGACCGCAAGCTGCCGGACTGTCCCTCGAAGGAGGACCTGCTCGGCTTCCTCTACGACGCCTGGGATCCCACCGGCTTCGTGGGCGAGCCCCGCGAGGAGCAGCTGCGCTTCTACCGGCACGCGCAGGACGTGTTGCGCCGGTTCCACGACCGGGCGGCGCCCAGCTACCGCCTGCCGGCGGCCACGGAGGCCTGGTTCGAGCTGCCGATCGCGTACGAGGCGGTGGTGGTCGGCTCGATCGACCGGGTCGACGTCGACGACGAGGGACGCTTCCACGTCATCGACTACAAGACCAACCGCAAGCTCAAGGATCGCGCCCGCGTCGCCGGTTCTCTGCAGCTGGCGCTCTACGCGCTCGCTTGCCGGCACCTCTACGGCGCGCTGCCCGCGACCGTGTCCCTCGACTTCGTCGTCCCCGGGGTGGCGGTGACCGTGCCGCTCGAGGACCTCGACCTGGAGGGGGCGCGGGCCGCCGTGCTCGAGACGGCCGCTGCCGTCCGTGACGAGGCCTTCGCGCCGACGCCGAACCCGTTGTGCGGGTGGTGCGACTTCCGTGCCGCCTGCCCGGCCTGGGAGGGCGAGGGGCCCGAGCTGTTGGGTCCGTCGGTCGAACGTCTGCGCCGGCTGCGGCGCAGCATCGTCCGCGATGTCCGGGAGCTGCGTGAGCTCGAGGCCGGCGTCGACCGCCTCTCCGGCGAGCTCGACGAGAACCCCTGAGCCGTTCGCGGTGCCATCCGCCCTGGCCGGGTGGGGGAGCGGCCGGGCAGCGCTACGCTGCGACGCTCGCGAACGATGCGAACCGCGCGGACGAGGAGGGTGGGCGTGGGCCAGCGTGTCGAGGACCAGACCACGATCGACGCATCGATGGACACCGTGTGGAACACCATCACCGACATCGAGTCCTACCCCGAGTGGACCGACGGTGTGCTCGAGACCGAGGTGCTCGAGAGCAACGACGACGGCTCACCCCACCAGGCCCGGTTCCGGGTGGACGCCAAGGTCTCCGAGGTCACCTACACGATCGAGTACGCCTACGACGACTACGACGTGAGCTGGCACCTGACCGAGGGTGACACGATCTCGCAGCTCGACGGTCGGTACGAGCTGTGGGAGGAGGGCGAGGGCACCGGCGTCCGGTACTCGCTGGAGGTCGACGTGGACCTGCCGCTGCCGAGCTTCCTGAAGAAGCGCGCGGCCCGGACGATCCTCGAGCAGGGGCTCAGCGGCCTGCGCTCGCGGGCGGAGTCGCAGAGCTGACGAGGTGAACGACCACCACGACGAGCAGGGGACCCGTGCCACGTGACGAGGTGGAGGCGGCCTACTTCACCCTGCTCCGTGCGCGCGACGAGGTGACGGCGCTCCGCCGTTACGACGAGTTCCTGCTCGCGGAGGCGCAACGGCTGCGGCGCACGACCAGCGAGGGCGAGGCACTGCGTGGCCAGCTCGAGCCGAAGCTGCTGCGCGCGCTGCGGCACACCGAGCAGCCGCTCCAGGAGGCCGTGACGGCGCGGCTCGACGCGATCGAGGAGGAGCGCCGGCGGCTGCCCGAGCGCATGGCCGCGGCCGAGGCCTACGTCGAGGAGTGCGAACGCGAGCACGCCAGCCTGCGTGCGGGAGGCTGACGTGTACCGCGACGACCCGCTCGACGACGAGGCTGAGCTGCGCGCCGTCGCCGGGGACGACCCCGTCGAGCTGCTCATCGACGCCGAGCCCGGTCTGGCCCGTGAGCCGCTGG
>SKTG01000109.1 GCA_007118045.1 Nitriliruptoraceae bacterium | reverse complement strand
TCGACCCGGACGCGCTCGTCGAGGACCTCCCGGTGGGTGTCCAGCAACGGGTGGAGATCCTCAAGGCCCTCTACCGCGACGCCACGCTGCTGATCCTCGACGAGCCGACCGCGGTGCTCACGCCCCAGGAGAGCGACGACCTCTTCGAGGCGATCCGCGCCTTCAAGGCCGAGGGCCGTTCCGTGGTGTTCATCTCGCACAAGCTGCGGGAGCACCGGGCGGTCGCGGACCGCATCAGCGTGCTGCGTCGGGGCCGCATCGTCGGGACCGCGGAGCCGGGCGAGGTCAGCGAGCAGGAGCTGGCGAACCTGATGGTGGGCCGCCCGGTCGAGCTCGTGGTCGACAAGCCGCCGGCGACCACGAAGGACGTCGTCCTGGAGCTCGAGGACCTGACGGTCACCGACGCCGCTGGCTCACCGGTGGTCGAGGACGTCGACCTGCAGGTGCGACGCGGGGAGATCCTGGCGATCGCGGGTGTCGAGGGCAACGGCCAGAGCCCGCTGGTCGAGGCCATCACCGGCCTGCGTGCCGCGGCCGGAGGCCGGATCTCGATCGGGGGCGGCCCGATAGCCGAACTCAGCCGCAAGGACGTGCTCCGAACGGGGGTGGGCCACGTCCCCGAGGACCGGGGCCGCGACGGCGTCATCGCCCAGTTCTCGATCGCGGAGAACCTCGTCATCAACCAGTGGGACGTGGAACCGTTCGCGAAGCGTCGCACCCTGCAGTTCCAGGCCATCGCGGAGAACGCGCACCGACTCGTCGGGCTCTACGACATCCGGACACCCTCGGTCGACACCCCCGCGTCCTCGCTCTCCGGCGGCAACCAGCAGAAGGTGGTGATCGCCCGGGAGTTCGACCGCCCGATCGACCTGTTGGTCGCCTCGCAGCCGACCCGTGGCATCGACGTCGGTTCGATCGAGTACATCCACAAACAGCTCGTGGTCAAACGCGACGAGGGAACCGCGGTGGTGCTGGTCTCCTCGGAGCTCGACGAGGTCCTCGCCCTGGCCGACCGGGTCGCCGTGATGTTCCAGGGGCGGCTGGTGGGACCGTTCGAGATGCCCGTCAGCAAGGAGGCGATGGGCCTGATGATGGCCGGCGCAGACCCAGCCGAAGCCATGGCGCAGGGGGCCTGATCATGTCCGACGAGCACCCGGAGAACGGCGACGAGCGGCCCTCGACCGACCCGGAGCGACACGGGTCGGGTGGGGACGGCCGGGCACCCGTGCTGGAAGCCGACGAGAACGGTCAGGCCGAGATCGAGGAGGCGCGCGAGCGGGAACGGGAGACGGCCACCGTCGACCTCGGGGCGTCGGTCGGGCAGCGCTTCCGCGCCGCGGTCACCGGCGCCGGGCTCGTGATCACCCTGCTGTCGATCGTCTCCGCGTTGGTCATCGGAGCGATGATCATCGCGCTCTCCGACGATGCGACGCGGGAATCGCTCGGCTACTTCACCGCTCGTCCCAGCGACACCTTCGCCAACGGCTGGGCGATCATCAGCGGGGCGTACTCGGCGATGTTCCGTGGCGCCTTCGCGGGGACGGGACCGTTGTCCGAGACGCTGGTCGCGGCGACGCCGTTGATCCTGACCGGACTGGCGGTGGCGGTCCCGCTGCGCACGGGACTGTTCAACATCGGTGGCGAGGGCCAGATGGTCGTCGGCGGCACCGTCGCCGGCTTCCTCGGCTTCGCCTTCGTCGGGCTGCCGATGATCATCCACCTGCCGCTCGCGCTGCTCGCGGGAGCCGTCGCGGGTGGGCTCTACGGTTGGATCCCGGGCATCCTCAAGGCCCGGACGGGGGCGCACGAGGTCATCTCGACCATCATGCTCAACAACATCGCGTTGCTGACGCTGGCCTGGGTGCTCACCACCGAGCTGTTCCGCCGCCCCGACCGCCTCGACCCGATCTCGCGCCCCGTCCAGGACTCCGCCCTGCTGCCACAGTTCACCCCGACGTTGCGTGTCAACGTCGGTCTGATCGTGGCGCTGCTGCTCGCCGTCGCGATCTTCTGGATGATGGAGCGCTCCACCACCGGGTTCGAGCTCAACGCCGTCGGCCTGAACCCCCACGCCGCCCGGACCGCGGGCATGAACCCCGGTCGTAGCATCGTGACGGCGATGTCGACCGGGGGCCTGCTGGCCGGTGCCGCCGGTGCCGCGGTCGTGCTCGGGGTCCAGGGACGTATCACCGACGGGTTCTCCGCGGGTCTCGGGTTCGAGGGCATCACCGTGGCGTTGCTCGGTCGAGGTGGTGTCGGCGGGACCGTCGCGGCCGGCCTGCTGTTCGGCTCCATGCGCTCCGGAGGCCGCCTCATGCAGGCCGAGACGGGCATCGCGCTCGACCTGGTCCTGGTCCTGCAGGGCCTGATCATCGTGTTCATCGCCGCGCCCGGCCTGGTCCGGGCCATCTTCCGGATACGGGCGGCCGGGGCCGGCTCCGGTCAGATCACGAAGGGGTGGGGCTCGTGACGACTGCGACGCTACAGACCCCGGAGGAGCTGGCCAGGCGCAACCGGCGCTTCGGCATGTTCTCGGTCCTCTGCGCCGCGCTGATGGCGGGCGTGTTCGCCACCGTCCCGGCCGGCTCCCAGGCCACGTTCGTGCTGACCGCGGCACGCGGCGAGCTCATCGAGCTACCGAACCTGGTGGTGGGCGTCACCCCCGCCGTGTTGGTGATGGCCGCGGGCGTCCTGGCGATCGCGGTCGTGCAGTTCACCCGCGGGTTCGGCTCCCGGACGGTGCTCATGGCCGCGGTCGTTGCCGCGCTCCTCGTGACGGCGTTCCTGACGTGGGCCGCGGCGGGCGATTCCGTCTCGCTCATCTCGCTGTTCCGGGGGACGGTCCGTAGCGCGACCCCGATCGCGCTCGGCGCGATGTGCGGGGTCATGTGTGAGCGCGCCGGCGTGATCAACATCGCGATCGAGGGGCAGCTCGTCGCCGGCGCGTTCGCGGCCGCGATCACCTCGACGGTGTTCGCCAGTGCCTGGATCGGGCTCGGTGGTGGCATCGCCGCCGGCATGCTGATCGGTGGGATGCTCGCGCTGCTGACCATCAAGTTCCGTGCCGACCAGATCGTCTCCGGCGTCGTGCTCTGGGTCCTGGCGGTCGGCACAACCTCGTTCCTGGCGACGCAGGTGCTGGGACGGGACGCCGCCCGGTTCAACACCCCGGTGCGGTTCCCGACGGTCGAGATCCGCGGCCTGTCGCAGATCCCCATCCTCGGGCCGGTCCTGTTCCGTCACACCATCATCGGCTACGCGATGTTCATCGCCGTGGCCCTGCTGACCTACGCCCTGTTCCAGACCCGCTGGGGGCTGCGCCTGCGATCGGTGGGGGAGCACCCGAAGGCGGCGGACACCGTCGGCATCAAGGTGCTGGCCACGCGCTACAAGGCGGTGATCCTCGGCGGCGCGTTCGCCGGCATCGGCGGTGCCTGGTTCACGCTCGACGCGACGGGCCAGTTCTCCCGCGAGATGAGCGGGGGACGGGGCTTCATCGCCCTGGCCGCCATGCTCGTCGGGCGTTACAGCCCGGTCGGTGCCTTCGGCGCGGCACTGCTCTTCGGCTTCGCCTCGGGTCTGGCGACCTCCGTGCAGCAGCTGCCGGTGCCGATCCCCTCGACCCTGATGCTGACCGCGCCCTACCTGATCACGATCCTGGTGGTCGCCGGCCTGGTCGGTCGGCTACGCCCACCGGCCGCCACCGGCAAGCCCTACGTCAAGGAGTAACCGGGTCGACGCCCGCACAGCAGGGTGCGGGATCGCGGATCGGGGCCGGGCGATGCCGGCACGCAGGTGCGGGCTCGGACCGGGGACCGGCGCGGGTCAGCCGAGGACGTCCGCGATCCGTCCCAGGCCCTCCTCGAGGTCGGCGTCGCCGAGGGCGTAGGACAGCCGGGCGTAGCCGGGGGCGCCGAAGGCCTCGCCGGGCACGACCGCGACCTTGGCCTGCTCGAGCAGCACCTCGGCGAGCTCGAGCGTGTCGTCGATGCGACGACCGCCGAGCTCGCGGCCGAGCACCCCCTCGAAGGACGGGAACACGTAGAACGCGCCCTCGGGTTCCGCGACCTCCACCCCGTCGATCGCCGCCAGCCGCTCGACGGCCAGGCGACGCCGGCGGTCGAACGCCCGTCGCATGTCCTCGACGGCGTCCTGCGGCCCGGTGAGCGCCGCCACCGCTGCCGCCTGTGCCACGTTGCAGACGTTCGAGGTGACCTGGCTCTGCAGCTTCGCCATGCCGGCCGCCAGCTCGCGCGGCGCAACGGCCCAGCCCACGCGCCAGCCGGTCATGGCGTAGGTCTTGGCCACGCCGGACGTGATGATGGTCCGCGGCGCGGCGTCCGGGGCCACCGCGGGCAGGGAGCTGAAGCTGGCGCCGCCGTAGACCAGGTGCTGGTAGATCTCGTCGGTGACGACCCAGATACCGTGCTCCGCGGCCCACGCGCCGATGGCGGCCGTGGCCTCCGACGGGTAGACCGCCCCGGTCGGGTTGGAGGGCGACACGAAGATCAACGCCTTCGTCCGATCGGTCCGGGCCGCCTCGAGCTGGTCGACGTCGACCTGGAAGCCGTCCTCCGTGGTGGTCGGCAGCACGACCGGCTCGGCACCCGCCAGGCGCACCTGCTCCGGGTAGCTCACCCAGTAGGGGGCCGGTAGCAGGACCTCGTCGCCGGGGTCGAGCAGCGCCATGAAGATGTTGTACAGGGCGTGCTTGCCGCCGTTGGCGACCACGACCTGCTCGGGGGTGACCTCCGTCCCCGAACTGCGGGTCGTGTCCGCCGCGATCGCCTCACGCAACGCCGGCAGGCCAGCCGCGGCGGAGTAGCGGTGGTTGACGGGGTCCGACGCGGCTCGCTGCGCCGCCTCGACCACGTGGTCGGGCGTCGGGAAGTCGGGTTCGCCGGCGCCGAAGCCGATGACCGGCTCCCCGGCCGCACGCAGCGCCTTCGCCTTGGCCGTCACGGCCAGGGTCGGCGATTCCTCCATGTCACGGATGCGTCGGGCGAGTCCCATGGGCGGTCGGCTCCTGGTCGGGGCGGCGGCGACTCTACCCGGCGCTGTTGGCGTCCCGACCGGCGGCCCGGTTGACTCGGCGCCCGAGACCCCCGCGCCGGAGGCTGCCCGTGTCCGACCTCGTGATCCCCGCCGACCTGTTGCCCCAGGACGGACGTTTCGGCTGCGGCCCCAGCAAGATCCGGCCGGAGGCGGTCGCCCGGTTGGCCGAGGTGGCCGACGGGCTGCTGGGCACCTCCCACCGGAAGCCGCGCGTCCGCGACCAGTTCCACCGCCTGCAGGAGGGCGTCGCCGGGCTGTTCCGCCTCCCCGCCGGTTACGAGGTGGTGGTCGCCGTCGGCGGTGCCACGGCCTTCTGGGACGCCGCCGCGTTCGGGTTGGTCGAGCGCCGAGCCAGGCACTACGTCTTCGGCGAGTTCAGCGGCAAGTTCGCGTCGGCGACGGCCGCGGCTCCGTGGCTGGAGGACCCGGACATCGTGGGCGCCGAGCCGGGCTCACGGCCGCAGGTCACGCCCGCCGCCGGCTGCGATCTGCAGGCCATCACCCACAACGAGACGTCGACCGGGGTCATGCAGGCGCCCGCTCGCGTCGACAACGCCCTGGTCGTGGTCGACGCGACCTCCGGCGCGGGCGCCCTCCCGGTCGACCTCGAGCAGGTCGACGTCTACTACTTCAGCCTGCAGAAGGGCTTCGCGTCGGAGGGTGGCCTCACCGTCGCGATCGTCTCGCCGGCCGCGCTCGCTCGCATCGAGGCGATCAGCGCGTCGGACCGGTACGTGCCGGCCTTCCTGGATCTGGCGACCGCGGTGGACAACAGCCGCAAGAACCAGACCTACAACACGCCGTCGGTGTCGACCGTCTTCCTCGCTGCGGAGCAGGTCGACTGGATGCGCACGCAGATCGGTGACCTCGACGACGTCGTCGCGACCCAGCACGTCAAGGCGGACCACGTCTACGGGTGGGCCGAGCAGCGTGCGTGGGCGACACCGTTCGTCACCGACCCGTCCGCCCGGTCCCTGGTGGTCGCGACGGTCGACCTCGACGGGTCGATCAGCGCCGACGAGGTGAACGCGGTCCTGCGCGCCAACGGTGTGCTGGACACCGACGCCTACCGCAAGCTGGGTCGCAACCAGCTCCGGATCGGGATGTTCCCGGCGGTCGACCCCGAGGACCTGGCCGCCTACACGGCCTGCGTCGACTGGGTGGTCGAGCGCATCGCCGGATGAGCGGTCATCCGTCGGGCACGTCGATCACGTCCGGGACGCTGCCCATGTCGACGAACGCTTCGATGCCGAGAACCGTCACGAACGCGAACGCGACCGACCACGCGAGGATGCTCGCCGAGAACCACAGCAGCGATCGGCGTGGTCGCACACCCGCCGCCATCGCCCCGAGCGCCGCGACGTGCACCCCCGTGACCAGGGGTCCGAGCGCGGCCAGACCCGGGAGCCCGTAGCGCTCGAAGAGCCGGCGCGCGCGGCCGCTGCGGCCCGAACCGCCATCGGAGGCCGCCGGGGAGCCGTCGCCGTCGTCGCGCCGGCGCCGCCACCACCCCCGCACCCGTTCCCCACCGAACAGCAGGGGAGCGAGGCTGGTCACGTTCCCGACGGCCGCGACCAGCACGACGGGGACGGGAGGGAGCCCACCCACGATCGCCGCGGGCACGACGAACATCACCTCCACCCAGGGGGTGGCGGCCGCCACGAACACGGCCGCGTACGCGACGAGCAACCTCACGGCTTCACGACCGGGTCACCGGTCAGGCGGAACGCAGGTGAGCGTCGACGTCGCTGGCTGCCTCCTCGCCGTAGACGTCCCGGAACCTCGCCACGAAGTCCGTTCCGTCCAGCTCGTACTCCTGGGTGCCGACGTGCTCGAGCACGTAGGTCGCGACCATCGAGCCGATCTGGGCGCTGCGCTCGAGGGGGAGCCGCCAGGCGAGCCCCGCCAGGAACCCGGCCCTGAAGGCGTCGCCGACCCCGGTCGGGTCGGTGCGGCGCTGCTCCGGCGCCGCCGGTACCTCGCAGACCACGCCGTCCCTCGACTCGATCAGGCACCCCTTCGCGCCGAGCGTCGTCACGCGGTGGCCGACCCGCCCGAGGATCTCGTCGGAGGACCAGCCCGTCTTGGACTCGAGCAGGGCCCGCTCGTAGTCGTTGGTGATCAGGTAGGTGGCGTCGTCGACCAGCCTGCGCACCTGCGGGCCCGCCATGCGGGCGAGCTGCTGACCGGGGTCGGCCATGAACGCCAGCCCGAGCTGACGGCACTCGGTGGTGTGGCGCAACATGGCGTCCGGGTCGTTCGGGGAGACCACGACCAGATCGAGGGCACCGTGACGTTCCGCGATCGGGCCCAGCTCGATGAACCTCGCCTCCTCCATCGCCCCCGTGTAGAACGAGGCCATCTGGTTCTGGTCCGTGTCCGTGGTGCACAGGAACCGGGCGGTGTGCTTGAGCTCGGAGACGTGCACACCGCTGGTGTCGACGCCGTGGCGTCGCAGCCACGCTCGGTAGTCGGTGTCGAAGTCCTCGCCGACGGCGCCGACGAGCACCGGCGCCAACCCGAGCTGACCGAGCCCGAACGCGATGTTCGCGGCGACGCCGCCGCGGCGCACCTCGAGCTCGTCGACGAGGAACGACAGGCTCACGCGGTCGAGCTGGTCGGCGACGAGCTGCTCCGAGAACCGCCCGGGGAACGTCATGAGGTAGTCGGTCGCGATCGAACCGGTGACGGCGATTCGCACGGGGCTGCCTTGGGGTCTGAGGCGAGAGCCTGCGGTGTGGTGGTCCGGCTGCGTGTGGCCCCGGCTCGCCGCTCCCGGCGACTGGAGGACACGTCGGGGCGGTCGGGTGCGGGCCGCTGAGCCTACTGAACGCTTCCGGTCGCGCCGCCGTACCGCCCGACCACGGCGACGTGCCCAGGGGCACCGTCGGGGGGACCGCGGTGTGCGCGCATCGGGCGTTGCCGAGGCGCGTGCTCGGCGGGACGCGGCGAGGCTCTACCGTCATTCGAACGGGCGGTACGGGAGGCAGCGACATGCATCAGGAACATGCTCTCGACGCGGACCTGATCGCGACGGCCGTCGGGCGACCGCCGCCGCCGGAAGCCGCCAGCAGCGTCCTCGAACGCCTGTCACGGCACCTGCTCGTCGACGGCTACGACTTCGTGCTCGACCTCGACCGCAGTCACGGCTCCACGCTGGTCGACGCCCGGACGGGGACCGGCTACCTCGACCTGTTCACCTTCTTCGCCTCGAACGCCCTCGGGATGAACCACCCGGCGCTCCGTACCCGCGTCGTGCAGGAACGGCTGGCCCGCGCCGCCACGCACAAGCCGTCGAACTCCGACGTCTACACGCCGGAGCTGGCGGCGTTCGTCGACACCTTCGAACGGGTGCTCGGCGATCCCGGGCTGCCGCACCTGTTCCTGGTCGAGGGTGGCGCCCTTGCCGTCGAGAACGCCCTGAAGGCGGCGTTCGACGTCGCGTCGCGTCGCAACGAGGCCGCTGGCCGGGACCCCGCGCTCGGCAGCCGGGTCCTGCACCTGACGGGCGCCTTCCACGGTCGCACGGGCTACACGATGAGCCTGACCAACACCGATCCGATCAAGGTGGAGCGCTACCCCCGCTTCGACTGGCCGCGCATCGAGTCACCTGCCCTGGAACACCCGCTCGCCGCCAACGAGTCCGCGAACCGACGCGCCGAGGACCGCGCCCTGCGCCAGGCCCGTGACGCGTTCGCCGCCCACCCCCACGACATCGCCTGCGCCATCGTCGAGCCGATCCAGGCCGAGGGCGGTGACCGCCACCTCTCGGCGCGTTTCCTCACCGAGCTCCAGGACCTCGTCCACGAGCACGACGCCCTGTTCGTGGTCGACGAGGTCCAGACCGGGGTCGGGACGACCGGCACGCCGTGGGCGTACCAGCAGCTCGATCTGACCCCCGACGTGGTCGCCTTCGGCAAGAGGACCCACGTCTGCGGGATCATGGCCGGTGGTCGGCTCGACGAGGTCGAGGACAACGTCTTCAGGACGTCCTCGCGGCTGAACTCGACGTTCGGCGGCTCGCTCACGGACATGGTCCGCGCGACCGTGATGCTCGAGGTGATCGAACGCGACCGGCTCATCGAGCGTTCCGCCGAGCTGGGGGCGGCGCTGCTGGACACGCTGCGTGGTCTCGAGGAGCGTCTGCCGGCCGTGAGCGGCGCGCGTGGCCGCGGACTCATGTGCGCGGTGGACCTGCCCGACCAGGCGTTCCGGGACGAGGTCGTCGCTCGGATGTTCACCCGCGAGCACGTGTTCCTGCTCGGATGCGGGCCACGTAGCGTCCGGTTCCGTCCCAGCCTGACCGTCGAACCGGAACAGCTCGAGGCCGGCGTCGCCGCGCTGGCCCGGGTCGTGGACGAGCTCGCCGGTTGACCGGCGGTCCGGCCCACCCGACCCGACCCCGTCCACCGTTCCCGTCGCAGCCGGCGACCGAACCCAGCAAGGAGCAACGACCATGCCCGAGGTGCGCGAACTCACGTCGTCGATCGACGGCGAGCCCGTCGACGCCGGTGGCCAAGCCGTCGAGCTGACCGACCCGGCTCACCTCGACACGGTCGTCAGCCGTGTCCGCCTCGGTGATGCCGGCACGTTCGCCGAGGCTGCCGCGCGCGCCGACGCGGGACGTGCCGCCTGGTCGGCGGTACCGCCACCGATCCGCGGGGTCGCCATCCACGAGCTCGCGAACATCCTCACGGCGAACAAACGGGACCTGGCGGAGCTGCTGACCCGCGAGATCGGCAAACCGTTGGGTGAGTCGCTCGGCGAGGTGCAGGAGGCGATCGACACCTGCATCTTCTTCGCCTCGGAGGGGCGGCGGCTGTACGGGATGACCGTCCCCTCGGAGATGCCCGACAAGGAGCTGTTCACCTACCGGCGGCCCGTCGGAACGATGGCCGTCGTCACCGCCGGCAACTTCCCGATGGCGGTCCCGTCCTGGTACCTGGTTCCCGCCCTGCTGACGGGCAACACCGTCGTGTGGAAGCCGGCCGAGTACGCACCCGCGATCGCGGACGCGTTCGTGCGCTGCATCCGTGCCGCTGGCATCCCGGCATCCGCGCTGCAGCTGGTGCTCTGCGACGGTCCCGCCACCTCGGACGGGCTCGAAGCCGCCCTCGAGGCCGGCAACGTCCACAAGGTCGGGTTCACCGGTTCGTCGCAGGTCGGTCGGTCCATCGGTGCTCGCTGCGGTCGCCACCTCGTCTCGCCGATCCTCGAGCTCGGTGGCAAGAACCCGCTGGTGGTCATGCCCGACGCGCAGCTCGATCTCGCCGTCGAAGGCGCCCTGTTCTCCGGTTTCGGCACCGCCGGGCAGCGCTGCACGTCGCTCGGGATCCTCGCCGTCCACGACGCCGTCCACGACCGGTTCCTCGAGGCGTTGTCGGCCGCCGTGGCGTCGGCGCCGATCGGTGACCCGATGCGTGACGTGCTCTATGGCCCGATGATCAGCGAGCGCTTCGATGCGAACTACGTCCGGTGGCTCGACGAGATCCAGCCGCACCACACCACCTCGGGGTCGTCCGCGATCGGCCGCATCAGCTCCTCGTCGCCGCGTGAGGGCTTCGTCGGCGACCCGGACGCGGGCATCTACCAGCACCCGGTCATCGTCGACGGTGTGACGATGCAGGATCGGCTCTACCAGGAGGAGACCTTCGGACCGATCGTGCCCGTCGCCCGCTTCGCCTCGTTCGATGAGGCCATCGCGCTCGCCAACGGGCACGGGTACGGGCTCTCCGCGGCGATCTACACCACCGACCCGGCCAACGCGTTCTCGTTCCGTGAGCGTGTCACGGCGGGGATGGTGAGCATCAACAACTCGACGTCCGGAGCCGAGGCGCACCTGCCGTTCGGGGGCAACGGCAGGTCGGGGACCGGCGCACGCCAGTCGGGCGTGTGGATCCTGGAACAGGTCACGACGTGGCAGTCGATGAACTGGGACCACTCCGGCCGGTTGCAGAAGGCCCAGATGGACGTCGCCGCCATCGAGGCCGACCGGGACTTCCGCCTCTGACCGCGGCGTTCCGGGCCCGTCAGTCCGGCCGGCCCTGCAGGAACCGCTCGATCTCCGCGGCCAGATCGTCCGAGGACGGGATCTGCTCCTCGGTCATGTCCGGTCCACGGGTGCTGTCGGATGCGGTCGCGAGCCGTTCGGCCTCGGCCTCCGCGTCGTACATCTGCTCGAGCTGCTCGACGTGCTCACGGACCTCGTCGGAGCCCTGCGCCGCCACGTCCAGTCGGGCCCGGTTCTGGGCGATGTCGTCGTCGAACTCGGTCAGGTCCACGGGCGTACCGAGGTAGGCGCTCAGCTGTTCGAGCAGCGCCCGGGCGGCGTCGGGGTACTCACCCGCCACGTAGTGCGGGATCCGGACCCACAGACCCAGCGTCTCCAACCCGGCGTCACGCAGGGTCGCCTCCAGCGCGACCTGGCAGGACGCCGGTACGACGACCTCCTCGTGCGGTCGGCCGATGCGCTCGAGCACCTCCACGTCCGACGAGGTGCAGATCAGCTGGACGGGACGCGTGTGGGGGATGGGTCCCGGCACGCTGCCGAGTCCGACGTAGCGGTCGATGCCGGTCCGTTGGGCCAGTTCGGCGAGATCGGACGCGATCGTGCGCCACGACAGGTCCGGCTCGGGGCCGCCCACGAGGATCAACGTCGGCCCCGACGGCGGTGAGAGCACCTCGACGGTCGTCTCCGGCCAGTCCGGCGAACCGAGCAACCCCTTGTCGATCGAGAGGGAGGGCCGCCGGTCGCGGTAGTCGTAGAGCGCGTCCGAGGGGAACGCGCCCAGGCGCATGGGAGGGAAGGCCTCGCGCAGCGTGTCCGCCGCGGCGGTGCCACCCTCGCCAGCGTCGGTCCAGCCGTCGAACGCGACGACGAGAACGGCGTCGGGGCCGATCTCGTCGAGGGGTTGGTCGAGTGTGAGCAGTTCCATGCGCGCACCGTACCCGTGCGGGACGGGCGATCCGTGACACCCTGTTCCAGGTCGGCTCAGCCTCCCGACGCGACGACGAGGCCGCCCGCGAAGGGGCGACCTCGTCCGACCGCGGGTTCGTGAGGCCCTACAGGTCGCTCGGACGCACCGTGCTGCGGCCGTTGTCCTTGGCACGCTGCGCGGCCTTGTCGATCAGCTCCTGCACCTCGGCGTTGAGCGCCTCCGGGAAGTCGCTGGACATCCGGACGTCGGCGGACTTGATCGCGTCCTTGACCTTCGAAGCGACGACCACGTTGGACAGCGAAGCGGCTTTGGAAGCGGCGCGCTTGGCCGTCTTCTTGGCCGACTTCTTCGAGGACTTCTTGCCCGACTTCTTCGCGGTGCCCTTCTTGCTCGCGGTCTTCTTGGCGGAGGCCTTCTTGTTCGTGGCCTTCTTGCTCGACTTCTTCGCCGTGGCCTTCTTGCTCGCGGCCTTCTTGGCAGGTGCCATGGTGCGTCGTCCCTTCCGGTCGGGTGTCTCCGCCTCCTGGCGGAGAATGTGCCCGAACTCTAGAGAATAAGGCCGTCCGCGCATAGGACCTCGTTCGTCCGGGTGCCGCCGATCGGCCCAGAACGATGTTCTGCGGGTGCATGGCAGCGATCGTGCAGCAACGTCACCAGGGTTCGACGTGGTCTCCCCGATCGACGTTCTGAGCCGTATCTCGACGAGATCCTCCACATCTGACCGGCCGCTTCAGCGCCTGCCGATGCTGCTGCGGAGCCGGCGAAGCCGCATACGTGCCATCGAAGGAGGATCTCGCGATCCTGGCCGAGAGATCGTGAGATCGACCGTCGATGGCGCCCTTCGTGTCGCATCGGCCGGTCGCGTCGCCCCAACCGTCGCCCTCGAGCGTGCACGGCCGCGCTCCGGTTCGGGGCGATCCCGGCCATCCTGGACGCGGGCCGTCCACGCTCGACGCGATCGCTCTCGGCAACGGCCCGTAGGGTGCTGGCGACCGCGTCTGGCCGCGTCGTCGCGGACTGCCGACGCCGCGGACGACGCCGCGGGACCGACGACCCGACGCTCCACGAGGAGGCCCGACGACGTGGAGACCATGACCGTGGCCACCGCGAGGTGGCTCGTCTCCGATGACGGCGCCGCGGCCGTGGCTGCGGCGGTCCGGTCGTTGGATGCCGGTGAGGACGAGCTGACCACCACCGCCGCGATGCGACGGCAGGTCGCGGTCGCCGAGCACGGGGCGGCAGCGGTCACGGCGGCGGTGGCCCGCCGTCGGGCCCGGGATCGTTGGCCGGATGCCGAGCGCCTGCTCTTCACCCGTCACGGTCTCGAGGAGGCCAGCGACCCGGACGTCGCGGCCTGGCGGGCGAGGCGGCTGGTCCACGGGCCCGGGGTCGGACCGGGCCGGGAGGCGGCCGAGGACCCGTACCCGCCACCGGAGGTCTGGGACCTCGGTGCCGGCCTGGGCGGGGACACCGTCGCGATCGCCCGAGCAGGAGCCCGCGTCACGGCCGTCGAGCACGACCCGGCGAGGTGCGTGCTGCTCGCCCACAACCTCGCCGTCAGCGGGGTGGACGCCCGCGTCGTGCGCGATGACGCCGGGTCGGTCGTCGTCCCCGCTCACGCTCGGGTGCACGTCGATCCCGCACGCCGCCGCGAGGGACGCCGGGTGCGCGACCTCGACGAGCACCGGCCCCCGGTCGGCTCGATGCTGCGCGTCCACGGCCACGCCGCCGGGCTGGCGATCACGCTCGCACCGGGCGTCGACGCCGACGACCCCGTGTTCGGCGAGGACGTCGAGGTGGAGTACGTCCAACTCGGGGGCGACCTCGTGGAGGCGATCGCCTGGCGCGGTGACCTCCGTGCGCCGCGGGTCACGGCCAGCGCGACCCTGCTGCCGGCCGGCCTGCGCCGTGCCCGCACCGGCCCGCGCGGTCCGAGGCTGGCCGTGGGTGATCCTGGCAGCCATCTCGTCGAGGTCGCCGTCGCCGCGGTCCGTGCGCGGCTCCACGACGACATCGGTGCGGGGATCGGTGCCCGCCGGCTGTCCGTCCGGCGGGCGCTGCTGACGACCGACCGGCCGCCACCGGCGTCCCCCTGGTACCGCGCCCGCCGCATCGAGGCCGTCCTGCCACCGCGACCACCTCGGGTACGACGCTGGTTGGCGGACGCCGACCCGGCGCCCGTCGAGCTGGTCCTGCACGGGTTCGACGCCGACGTGACCGCATGGTGGCGCGCGTTGGGCCGCCCGCCACGGGGTCCCTCCGGCTGGCGGATCGAGCTGGTGCGCCGCGACGACGACGCGATCGCGGTGATCACCCGCGCCGACGACGGGTCAGGGGCCCCGGAGGCCGACCCCTCGTGACCACCCGGGTCCCCGCCCCGTCGCCGCGTCGGGGCCGAGGCGACCCACCGGCCCACCCGTCCGTGCCTCCGGCGGGGCCGGCGGTCCGGCCGCTCAGGTGCCCGTCAGGTCCACAGGCTTTCCGGCCGGACGTCAGCCCCATGACCTTGACGCGAGCTCGACGCGCTTCGCTGGCCGTCGCTGGCCGGGTGACGCGCGGCGGGCGCACTGGCGATCCGTCCCCGATGGGTCGTACGAAGGAGCGCGGCTCGGAGGCCGGGACCGGTACGATGGGCTCATGAGCGATCCCATGAGCACCCAGACCGGTTCCACGGCCGTCGCCGAGGTCAGTGAGCGACGCGG
>SKTG01000427.1 GCA_007118045.1 Nitriliruptoraceae bacterium | reverse complement strand
GCTTGCGCTCGGCCTCCTGGATGTGGCGTCGACCCTCGGTCAGCTCGTCGTGGATCCGCTGTTCGGCGACAGCGGCCACCCGGTAGTAGGTCGCCTCGAACGCCTCGACCACCTCGAAGGTCCACATCCCGGGCAGCACGTTGCGGCCGAGCCAGGTGCGGGCGATCTCGTCGGCGAGCTCGCGGTGACCGGCCTCGCGCAGCTGGTCGAGCCCGTCCCCGAGCGTGTCGTCCACGTAGCCGATGCGCTGGTGGAACTCGTACAAGGCTCCACGCGCACGCTGGAGCAGCTCGAAGGCTTCGCTGATGGTGCCCACGGCGTCGACGGTCGCGTCGTCGAGCCCCTCGGGGCGTCGGTGGGCGTGGTCGGGTTGCTCGGCCATGGTGGCTCCTCGGTAGTCGGGTGGCGGTGATGACGACGGGGCGAACCTCTCACCGTACGTCGGCTGGCGGCGAGCCTCCGATGGCTGGCGGTGGAAAGGTGGCGACGCTTCCCACCGAGAACGATCACAACGCGCAGCAACGCACTGTTGTTCGTCCGGGGCGTTGCCGTGGATGGCTCGGGCCGGCTGACTGCGCGACATGTCAACCACGACCAACACCCGATTCTCGTTCCCGGTCAGCCTCGACGTGGCCGGGCGTCGCTGCGTGGTCGCCGGCGGGGGAGCGCTGGCACGCGAGAAGGCCGACGCCCTGCGCGACGCCGGTGCGGAGGTGGTCGAGCCACGCGCCGGCGGGTTCACCACCGACCTGCTCGAGGGAACCTTCCTGCTGATCGTCAGTGGCGAGGACGAGCTCGACGCGGCAGCGACCTTCGCGGAAGCCGAGCGACGGGGCGTGCTCACCAACACCCTCGACGACGTCCCGCACTGCCACTTCGCCTTTCCCTCGATCGTGCAGCGTGGTGCGCTGAAGCTGGCGATCTCGACCGGGGGCGCCGCGCCGGCCCTGGCTCGACGCGTCCGCCTCGATCTGCAGGACCGGCTGCACCCACAGCTCGGTGACCTGGTCGAGGCGTACGCCTCCGCCCGGGAGGAGGCCCTGCCGCGGCAGGTGCCGTTCGAGGTCTGGGCGCGTGGCTGGCAGGCGGCGCTCGACGATGTGGACGCGTTGCTCGAGCTCTGCGAGCAGGGCCGTCGCGACGAGGCACGCGAACGGATCCTCGCGACCGTGACCGCCCACATCGCCACCGTGGCGACGGAGGCCGGCTGATGCGACTGACGTCGGAGCCCGCGAGACCGGGCACGGTGCACCTCGTCGGTGCCGGCCCCGGTGACCCCGGCCTGCTCACCCTGCGGGGGGCTCGGCTGCTCGAGACGTGCACGCTGGTCGCGAGCGACCGTCTGGTCGCTCCAGAGCTGCTGGACCTCGTCCCGCCGGAGGCGGTGCGGGTCGAGGTCGGCAAACGTCCAGGCGCGGGCTGGTCCCAGAGCGACATCGACGACCTCATCGTCGATGCGGCGCGGGCGGGACACGCGGTCGTGCGGTTGAAGGGCGGGGATCCCTTCGTGCTCGGTCGGGGCGGAGAGGAAGCGGCGGCGTGCGTCGCCGCCGGTCTCCCCTTCGAGGTCGTACCCGGCATCACCTCGGCGGTGGCGGTGCCCGCCGCCGCCGGGATCCCGGTGACCCACCGCGGCATGGCACCGGCGTTCGCGGTGGTGACCGGCCACGAGGACCCGGCGAAGCCGAACCAGCAGGTCGACTGGCAACCCCTGGCCGCCTTCCCCGGCACGTTGGTCGTGCTCATGGGCGTGGGGTCCGTCGAGACCATGGCGACGCAGCTCGTCGCCCATGGTCGTTCAGCCGGCACGCCGGCAGCCGCGGTCCAGTGGGGGACCACGTCGCGGCAACGGATCGTGGAGGCGCCGCTCGCGGAGCTGCCGGCGGCCATGGAACGCGCCGCCCTCGGGTCCCCGGCCACGATCGTGATCGGCGACGTCGTCGCGATGCGTGGCGTGTTGGCCGCCGAACCGATGCTCGTCGGCGCCGCGTGACGGTCACGGCTCGACGGGCTCGACCGCTACCCCGACGGCCGCCGACCGCCCCCCGGACACCCCTGACCGTCAACCACCCTGGACCTCGAGGAACGACCATGTCGACCACCACACCGCCGACCCGAACGCGGCGCACGCGTCGATCTTCGCGCGACGCGCCGACGCAGGAGCTCGTGCTCAAGCGCAACTCGATCGAGCGGCTCAAGCACGACAAGTTCCCGATGGACATCGTCGACGAGCTGCCGCAGCTGATCGCGCTGGGCTACGAGGCCGTCGACGAGGAGGACATCGTCCGCCTCAACTGGTGGGGCCTCACCCACGACAAGCCCAAGGTCGGCACGTTCATGGTGCGGATCAAGGTCGCCGGGGGACAGCTCAGCGCCGCCCAGCTCCGGGGTGTCGGGCACATCAGCCAGGCGTGGGGTGAGGACTACGGGGAGCTGACCACCCGGCAGGGCCTGCAGCTGCACCACGTGCGGCTCGACGAACTCCCCGAGGTGCTGGCCGCCGTCGAGCGCACCGGTTTGACCACCGTCGGGGGCGAAGGCGACACGGTTCGCAACATCACGGGCTGCCCGGTCGCCGGGATCCAGGAGGGTGAGGCCTTCGACGTGCGCCCCGTCATCGACGAGGTGGCCGGCTTCTTCTGGGGCAACCGGGACTACTCGAACCTGCCGCGCAAGCACAAGTACGGCATCAGCGGCTGCCCCGGGCAGTGCGATGCTCCCGAGATCCAGGACGTGGCCCTGTTCGCGGTGCGCGACGAGGACCGCGAGGGCTTCACGGTCAGGGTCGGGGGCGGACTGTCGAACCTGCCGCGGCTGGCTCGCGACCTGGGCGTCTTCGTGCCCCGCGAGGAGGTCGTCGAGGTCCTGCGCGCCATCACGGACGCGTGGCAGTACGACCTGCGCTACCGGGTCAGCCGGGCCAAGGCTCGCATCAAGTTCATGATGGACGACCACGGTCCCGACGGTGTCCGGGCCAAGGTCGAGGAACGGCTCGGACGCACGCTGGAGCGGTTCGAGGCACCCGCCCCGACCCACGAAGCGGACCACCTCGGCATCAATCACCAGGCGCAGGAGGGCTACGTCTTCGCCGGCTTCTCCGTGCCGATGGGATGGCTGACCGGCACGCAGATGATCGCCATCGCCGACCTGGTGGAGGAGACCGGCACCGACGTGCGGCTCACCCGCCAGCAGGACGTGATCATCGGCAACATCGCCATCCACAAGCTCGGACGCATCACCGAGGGCATGCAGGCGATCGGCCTGCCGATCGGGCGCAACAAGGTGTTCGGCAACTCGATCGCCTGCACGTCGCACCGGTTCTGCAACTACTCGGTGGCCGAGACCAAGGGCAAGCTGCAGGAGCTGCTCGAGGAGTACGACGCGCGCTACGGCGACGCGATCGAGGACCTCAAGATCTTCATGGACGGCTGCCCACACGCGTGCGCCCACCACTGGGTCGGCGACATCGGTCTGCAGGGCACGACCACCAAGCTGGCGGACGGCCGGCGGGTCGAGGCCTACGACGTGGCGTTGCGCGGCGGGCTCGGCCCCGACGCCGCGATCGGGACCCCGCTGCTGCGGCGGGTCCCGACGGCGGAGCTCAACGGCACGCTCGACAACCTGATCGCTCCCTGGATCGACGAGCGCAACGCTCGCAACGGTGACGGTGCCGCCTACACCTTCCGACGCTTCCTCGACGACCGCACGGACGACGAGCTGAAGGCGCTGGCCCTCGGGGAGGCGCCACCCGGCGCCGCGGACGACGAGGTGGCGCACCCCGTGGTCCGTGTGCCGGGGACCCTGCTCGCGCTCTCCGACGGCGCGGACGAGGTCCCGGTGGCGGCGAGCAGCGTGCGGGAAGCGCTGGCCCGTCTCGGGGAGGAGCACCCGAGGCTCGCGGACGAGCTGCTGACCGACCCGGGGACCGTGAACCGGGTCTACAACCTGTACGTCGGAGAGGACGACATCCGTTCGCTCGGCGGACTCGACGCGCCGCTGGAGCCGGGCGACGAGCTGCTGATCCTGCCCGCACTCGCTGGAGGCTGACCCCTTGTCATCGATCACCCTGAACCCCCCACGCACCGCTCCCGACCACGGTGGCCCGGAACGGGTCGTCCTCGACGACCTCGAGATCGGCCGCATCGGCAACGAGCTCGACGACCAGGAGCCCGAGGACGTCATCGACTGGGCGCTCGCGACCTTCGGGGAGCGGCTGGCCATCGTCACGAGCTTCCAGGCCGACGGTCTGGCGATCCTCGACATGGCCTACGAGGTCAAGCCCGACGT
>SKTG01000282.1 GCA_007118045.1 Nitriliruptoraceae bacterium | reverse complement strand
GTGACGAGCACGAACCAGAAGACCCACCACTTGCCCGGGAAGTCGAGGTGGACGAACGCCAGCCCTGCGAGCAGGGCCGTGACGGTCTTGCCGATCGTGATGATGACGGCCTGGATGGTGGAGTTCCAGAGGTAGTTCCCGAGGTCGCGCTGGTTCCAGACATGCTCGAAGTTGTCGCGCAGACGGGTGCCCGGCGTGAGCTGGTACGCGAAGAACTCGGCGTTGCCCTGGGTCGCGACGAGCATCGCGTAGAAGAGCGGGAAGCCGACGAGCAGGCAGGCCCCGAGCAACGCGAGGTGGGTGTACCACCGGTCGGCTCCGGAGCGGCGGGCTCCGAGTGGCGCCCGCAACCGGCGCGATGTGACCGAGTGTCTGCCGGTACCTCGCCTACCGGGGTGCGGGAGGAGCGTGGTCACGGGGCTCTCCTAGTTCGCGTAGTTGACACGCCGCCCCGTGGAGCGGAACTGCCACATGGTCAGGGCCACCACCCCGACGAACAGCAACAGCGACTGTGCGGCGCCTCGGCCCAGGTCCCGGCCCGGTATGGCGACCTGGTAGATCTCGAACATCGCGACGCTGGTCGCACCGGCTGGTCCACCGGCGGTCAGGTAGTCGATCGTGCCGAAGGTGTCGAAGAAGGCGTAGGTGAGGTTCGTCACGATCAGGAAGAAGGTGATCGGTGACAGGGCTGGCATGACCACGTACCGGAAGCGCTGCCACGAGTGCGCGCCGTCGATCATCGCGGCCTCGAGCTGGTCGGTCGGGACCGTCTGAAGGCCGGCGATGTAGAAGAGCAGGTTGTAGCCGAGCGTCTTCCACACGCTGGCCAGGATGACGACCAGCTGGGCCAGCTGGGCGTTCTGGCGGTAGTTCGGCAGGTCCAGCCCGAACACCAGGTTCAACCAGTGTTCGATGATGCCGGCGTTGGGATCGAACATCACGAAGAAGATCAGCCCCGCGATAGGCGGAGAGATGGCGTAGGGCCAGATCAGCATCGTCCGGTAGATGCCGCCGCCACGGACCGGCTGGTAGGCCAGGTAGGCGATGGCGAGCGAGATGGCCAGCCCCAGGAGCACGGTGCCGGCGGAGATGATGAGCGTGACGAGGAAGACGCGCTGGTAGGAGGCGGTCCACAGCAGGTACAGGAAGGTCAGCACCGCGCCCACCCCGACGCTGGACAGGCGGCCGGACCAACGCTCGCCGACGGGGCCGCCACGTCGGCGCAGCAGCGAGGCGCCCAGGAACAGCGCGATCGTGACCACCAGCACCCCGAAGGTCAGCACCGGCGAGGTCGGACCCACGAGCTCGGTGAAGTTGGTCACGCACCGGTCGACGCTCTGTGGAGCACCGAGCCGGACGAGCTGGGTCGACAGGCTGACGGTCCGCACGGCCGGCCAGTAGAGGAACAGCACGAGGATGGCGAGGGTCGGCGCCAGGAGCAGCCACGGCAGCAACGGGTGCCCGCGGAAGATGGCGTGGGAGGTGGCGTCCCTGGCACGGGCCCGCTCCCTGGCGGCGGCGGGGTCGAGCAGCGTCCACGCCAGTCGAAGCGTGAGGGCGGCTCCCGCTGCCATGAGCAGGTAGCCGAGCGCGAGGTCAGCGGTACCTGCCTCGGGAGAGAAGGTGCAGAACCCCAGCGGCACCATGAACAGCAGCGGCCCCACGAACCCCGCGAGGGCGCCTCCGCCGAAGGCAACGGTTGGCGACCGACCGGCGGCCCGGCCCAGACGTCCCACGACCCAGGCGCCGAGTCCGGTCGCCGCCGCCAGGGTCGCGATCGCGGGCAGGGTCAGCTCCACGATGACCTCCTCGCGTGATGGGACGGTCCGCCGGGGGCGCGGCGCGACAGGTCCTTCTGAACGGATCTCAGAGCCTGGCGGTGGGGCGGACGTTGGCGCCCGCCCCACCGCCGCCTGTGCGTCGGCTTCAGCCTCCGAACAGCGCGTTGTACTCGTCGAGGAGGCGCTGGGCGTCGGCCCGGGCGTCCTCCATCCGCTCCTCGACGTCGCGGTCGTTGACCAGGACATCCTCGATGGCATCCGTGACGACGTTGCGGATCGAGACGAAGTTGCCGACCAGTGCTCCAGCGGTGGCTGCGGTCTCCGGCGCGGCGGCCAGCTGCTCCGAGGCGATGCGGGAGTTCGGAGACTCCTCGAACCAGCCCTCGGACTCCAGCAGGTCGATGGCCGCGTTGGTGATCGGGATGTAGCCGGTGACCCGGTGCCAGTCGGCGTCGTTCTCGGGGTTCAGCATGAAGCTCAGGAACGCGAGCGCGACGTCCTGCACGTCCGCGTCGAGCCCGTCGACCAGCCACATCGTGGCGCCGCCGATGATGTTCCCGCCACCCTCGGTACGGGCGTCGTTGCGGGGCATGAACGACGCTTCGACCGTGAAGCCACCGTCGACACCCTCGTTGGTGATCGCGGTGGTGTCGGAGGAGGAGTAGATCACGAACGGCACCTGCTGCGACGCGAAGGCGTTGTAGGCGCCGTCCCAGTCACGCTGGGTCCCCGAGTAGACGTAGTACCCGGCGTCGTCCATGTCCTTCCACCACTGCACGAAGTCGATCGCGGCGTCGGAGGTGAGGAGCACCTCATCTGCACGCCCTGATCGGCCGTTGTCGTTGTTCACCAGAAGCTGGCCCTGCTGGGCGACCGATTGCTCGAAGAACCAGCCGTGGTTCGGCCAGGTGATGCAGGCGCTCGGTGCGTCCGCGGCGCCCATGATGGTCTCGCAGGCTGCCTCGAGTTCCTGCCACGTGGTCGGGATGTCCGTGACGCCCGCGGCCTCCATGAGGTCACGGTTGGTGAACATGATGGCCGAGGAGGTGTTCCAGGGCATGGAGCTGAAGGAGCCATCGATCGTGTAGTACGCCTGCACGGGGTCGACGACGTCGCCGAGCACGACCGGGACGTCGAGGATCGCATCGCGACCGGCGATGGCATCCTCGATGGAGGTGAACAGCGGGTCGCCCGCCGCAGTGACCGCATCACGGGCCTCCGTGGTCGCGGCCTCGAAGTACTGCACGATGGCGGGTGGGTTGCCCTGGTCCGTAGCCAGCAGGGTGGCGTCGAACAGGGCCTCGTAGTTGTCGTAGCCCTGGACCGTCACGGCGAAGCCATCGACACGGTTGTTGAACTCATCGGCGACGTCTCGCAGCCAGTCGAGGCGGTAGTCGGTGAAGGCGATCCAGACGGGCACGGCGACCTCGTCGTCGGCGGACGCCTCCGGCTCCTCGGGTTCGGGCTCGGGCTCGGGCTCGGGCTCGGCCGTGTTCGCGGCCTCCGCCTGAGCAGCTGGCTCGTCGGCATCGGATCCGCAGGCGGCGAGCACGAGCCCGGCTGCCAAGGTCAGCGCGATCATCCGGGTCGCGCGTGGGAGCAGGCGCATGGGGCACCCTCCGTTCGCAGTAGTAGGGAGCGACGGTGGGACGCTACGGCCGGCCGTTTACGCCCCCGGGTACAACGCGCGACGCGTCGGTGGCGGTTGGCGCCGGGGTGGGTGAACGTTCCCCTGTCGACAGGTGACGACGCCGGTAGCGTCGCGCTCATGGCACCCCACGATCGGCGCGGCTCAGTGTTCGACGTGCCCATCTCGGTCCCGACCCGGGACGACGTCGCCGCATCCGCGGAGCGCATCCGTCCTCACATCCGCCACACGCCGGTGCTCACGCTCGAGGCGGGCCTCCTGGCGACGTCGCGGCCGGTCCAGGTCAAGCTCGACGTGCTGCAGCCCACGGGGTCGTTCAAGGTCCGCGGTGCCACCTCGCTGCTGACCGGGGCGGAGGTCCCCGAGGCTGGCGTCGTCGCGGCCTCCGGCGGCAACTTCGGCCTGGGTATCGCCTGGGCCGCGGCCCGCCTTGGGTTGCAGGCAAGCATCTTCGTGCCGTTGGGTGCCCCTGAGGCCAAGCTGGCCCCGATCCGTGCGCTCGGGGCCACGCTCCACCTCGTGGCTGGCGCCTACGCCGACGCGCTGGAGGCCGCGCAGCGACTCGCCGAACGCAGCGGGGCCGTTGCGGCCCACGCCTACGACGACCCCCTCGTGGTCGCCGGCCAGGGGACCGCGGCGCTGGAGTTGCTCGATGACGTCGATGTGGACACCGTGCTGGTGGCCTGCGGGGGCGGCGGTCTGCTGGCTGGGACGGTCGCGGCAGTGGACGACCGCGCCGCTGTCGTCGCGGTCGAGACCGAGGGAACACCCACGCTGCACGACGCGCTGGCTGCCGGCCGTCCCGTGGACGTGGATGCCCACGGCCTGGCGGCTTCCGCGTTGGGGGCCCGCCGCATCG
>SKTG01000467.1 GCA_007118045.1 Nitriliruptoraceae bacterium | reverse complement strand
TTGCGCGTGCGGCGGGCCCGCTCGGCGTGGCCCGGCGACCGCGGTCCACCGAGGCCGGCTCGCGGCCGTCGCGCCCACCGCCGGGACCGGGGCGCGTCCCACTCTCGAGGAGGTCGCAGGATGAGCATCGCCACCGGCGAGCTGCAGGCGTTGGAGGCCCACGCGGCGCACAACTACCACCCGTTGCCGGTGGTCATCGCTCAGGCCGAGGGGGCCTGGGTGACCGACGTCCACGGGCGTCGCTACCTCGACGCCCTGGCCGGCTACTCGGCGCTCAACTTCGGGCACCGGCACCCGGCGCTGATCGGCGCCCTCCACGAGCAGGCCGAGAGGGTGACCCTGACCAGCCGGGCGTTCCACCACGACCGGTTCGCGCCCTTCTGCGCCGCCCTGGCCAGGCTGACCGGCAAGGAGGCCGTGCTGCCGATGAACACCGGCGCGGAAGCGGTCGAGACCGCCATCAAGCTGGCGCGCCGGTGGGGCTACGAACTCAAGGGCGTGCCCGCGGACCGGGCCAACATCGTGGTCGCGGACGGCAACTTCCACGGTCGGACCACGACCATCGTGAGCTTCTCCTCCGACGAGGAGGCGCGCCGGTCGTTCGGGCCCTTCACTCCCGGGTTCCGGTCGGTCCCGGCCGGTGACGTCGCCGCGCTGGAGGCGGCCATCGACGAGGACACGGTGGCGGCCCTGCTCGAACCCGTCCAGGGCGAGGCCGGGGTGGTGATCCATCCGGCCGGCTACCTGCGCGACGTTCGCCGCATCACCCAGGAACGCGACGTGCTGTTCGTCGCGGACGAGATCCAATCCGGGCTCGGGCGCACGGGCACCACCTTCGCCTGCGACCTCGAGGACGTGGTCCCCGACGTCTACGTGCTCGGCAAGGCTCTCGGTGGCGGGGTGGTCCCCGTCTCGGCCGTCGCGGCGGACCGCGACCTGATGGACGTCTTCACCCCCGGGTCGCACGGCAGCACCTTCGGGGGCAACCCGCTGGCCTGCGCGGTCGGGGAGGCGGTCGTCGAACTGCTCGAGACCGGGGAGTTCCAGCAGCGCTCACGGGAGCTCGGCGCCCAGCTCGACGCCGGCCTGCGCTCCCTCCCGGCCGAGCGGGTCGCCGCCGTGAGGTCCGTCGGGCTGTGGGCGGGGGTCGAGCTGACCGAGGGAGCGTCCGCCCGTTCCGTCTGCGAGCGGATGATGGAGCTGGGTGTGTTGGCCAAGGACACGCACGAGACGACCGTTCGCCTCGCCCCGCCCCTGGTGGTCACGACCGACGAGGTCGACCTGCTCGTCGACACCTTGGGTCGAGCGTTGGCCTGAGGGGTGGCAGCCTCGGTCCTCCCACCGGCACCGACTCGCCGGGCCGAGGTGTGGCCGCCGTGTGCCCTAGGCTGCGTCCGATGGGACCGCAGCAGCTGACCTGGCGATGGCGGGTGTTCGCCGCGGTGGTGATCGCGGGCACCCGGCTGTTGGGCTGGCGCGTCGACGTCCAGGGCATCGAGCACGTACCGCGCCGGGGCGGGGCCGTGCTCGCCTTCAACCACCACAGCTACCTCGACTTCGTGATGGTCGCTTGGGGGCCGGTGCGGCTACTGCAGCGTCCCGTCCGTTTCCTCGCCAAGCGGGAGATCCTGCGGAGCCGCAAGGTCGGCTGGATCGCGCGTGCCGCCGGCGCCGTGCCCGTGGATCGCGGGTCGACCCGGGCCCGGGCCGACGCCTTCGCCGCCGCGGGCGAGGCGCTCAGGCAGGGCGACCTGGTGGCGGTCGCCCCGGAGCAGACCATCTCGCGGTCCTTCGAGCTGCTCCCGATGCGGACCGGGGCGGCCCGTATGGCCCAGCTGGCGGGCACGCCCATCGTGCCGGTGGTCGGATGGGGGACCCAGCGGGTGCTCACCAAAGGCAGCCGCCCGTCCCTGCGACGTCGGCTGCCGGTGACGCTCCGGTTCGGTGAACCGATCGGTGTCGCTGTCGACGACGACGTCAGGCGGGTCACCGAGGTGCTGCAGGGGCGGATGTCGAGCATGCTCGACGAGGTCCAGCGCACCTACCCCGACGGCACGCCGGCCGGTGCCCCCTGGGTGCCCGCACGGCTCGGCGGCTCGGCACCCTCGCACGACGAGGTGCTGCGGGACCACCAGCAGCGCGCGGACGGGTGGGCCGATCCGCCGGCCGGTGGTGGCCCCGCCCCACACGGATCCGCTGCCGACAGGTCCCTCGAACCGGACGACCCCTCGGAGCCCGGGTCGACACCCGGCTGACCCGGAGACGGCTGCGTGCCACCACCGACCGAGCCCGGGGTGCCGACCCCGAGCCCCCTCTACCGCCTCGTAGCCGGATCCGTCTTCAAGCTGATGAGGCTCCAGCGCTGGCGGCTGGAGGTGCGCGGACTCCAGCACCTGCCACGCCGAGATGGTGCCGTGCTGGTCGCCAACCACACCTCCTTCCTCGACTTCTTCGCCAGCGGAAGCGGTGCGTACCTCCACCTCGGCCGCCCCGTCCGGATACTGGCGAAGGCCTCGCTGTTCGACACACCGGTCTTCGGCTGGTTGATGCAGCAGGCCGGCCACATCCCGGTCCACCGCGCGGCCGGCTCACGCGCGCTCACCAGCGCCATCGCGGCGTTGCAGCGCGGCGAGATGGTGCTGGTGCTGCCCGAACAGACGATCTCGCCCGCGTTCGAGCTGCGAGCCTTCAAGCGCGGTGCCGCCCGGATGGCTGCCATGGCCGGGGTGCCGATGGTGCCGGTCGTCACCTGGGGTTCCCATCGGGCACACACCGTGGGGCGCCCTCCGCGACCACGATGGCGGCTCCCCGTCTCGATCCGATACGGCGAGCCGGTGTGGCCGGCGCCCCACGACGATCCCGCTGCGGTGATGGAGGAGCTACGTCGGCACATGCGGGTACTGCTCGACCAGGAGCAACGCGCCTATCCCGACGGCGCTCCGCCCGGCGCCTGGTGGGTCCCCGCGCGCCTCGGCGGCGGCGCACCGGACCCCGACGAGGCGGAGGCGTACGTCGCGGGCCTGGAGGCCGGCTGGCGCCGTGCGGCGGCGGCCCGCATCGAGCAGGCGAGGGACCAGCTGCGCCACGAGGCCGACGTGACCCGACAGTTGCTCGAGGACGGGCGCGACCGGGTACAGCAGCGCGCCGATCTGGCACGGGACCGCGTCGCCGATCACGCCGAGCAGGCCCGTGGGCGTGTGGCCGAACGGTCCGGGCAGGCCCGGGGTCGGGCGGAGCACGTCCGGGAACGGCTCGTGGAGCGGACGGAGCACCTTCTCGAGCGTGTGGCCGGGCCGGCCCCGGAAGGTGAAGACGCCCATGATCGTCGGGGGGAGCGCGCCTGGAACCAGGGGCGGCTCGGCGACGAGCGCGCTCCGGGTTCCGACGAGCGGCGGAGCGATGCCGCCGAGGGCGGGGCGGGGCCGTCGCCGGGTGCCGAACCGGACGCGTCGGCGGAGACAGGGACGGAGCCGGCGTCACCGCGGGCGGCCACCGACGGCAACGCCGACCGCGCCTGACCCCGGGTATCGACCGAGCTCAGGCGGGTTCGGTTTCTCAGCCATGTCGGCGGGTCGTCCACAGCAGCGACAGGAGGATGGTTGGACGAACACCTGTTCGAGCGTTACGGTGTCTTCAACGTCATACGACACCCGCAACGCGACGACGGAGACGGTAGGTGGAGACCCGAGGGAGCTGGTCGATCACCCGCGACGCGACCTCGCGCGCGACCGACCGCCGCCTCTGGCGAGGGGGCATGGCCACGGCCACGTCCGGTGCGACTTCCGTGGCCGGTGCGACTTCTGCGGCCGGTTGGTCGGCGCGGCAGCGGACCGACCGGCGTCTGGTTGTCGCGCCTGGCGGGCCGCGGGTCCGAAGGGCGCGGGAGAACATCGCGCGTGATGGCGTGGTGCGGGAGGGCCGGGGCGGGTGGCAACCCTCCCTGACCGAGGGCTCGAACCGTGGCCCGTCATCGAAGGGTCCGGCCGTTGCCGCGCCCGCGTCCGGTCCGACGAGGTCCGCGCCGTCCACGTCCGGGGCGCCGGCGTCGGATCCTGGTGGTCCGGTGGTGGTGGGGGCGGAGGATGCTCGGGTGGTGGCGGCGTTGGCCCAGCTCGCAGCAGGGATCGCAGCCGTCGGCGAGCTCGACACGGACGGGTTCTGGGACGGGGTGGTGCGTGGCTTGCTGCGTGGGGTGCAGCCCCAGATGGACCGCCTCGCCGCGGTCCGGGCCAAGCTCACCGGCGACCTCACCACCCGGGCGGTCGCGGCGGCACCCCGGGGCCGGGAGGCCAGCGCAGCCCGCCAGCCCCAACGTT
>SKTG01000488.1 GCA_007118045.1 Nitriliruptoraceae bacterium | reverse complement strand
TCTTCCAGGGTGCGGCCAAGTTCGATACCCGCTACGCGACGATCGGCTTCAACGACTCCGCCCGGCTCGACGACGGGGACATGTGGCCCGTCTCCTTCGCGATCGTCGACTGGACCGACGCGGTGCAGCAACGGGTCGAGGGGCTCGTCCGCGCGGCCGTGGGCTGAACCCGCCGTCGTCAGCCGCCGTCCGGGTCAGCCGTCGATCTCCCGGACCAAGCGCGAAGCCTCGAGGAACACCTGATCCAACATCTCCTCGGTGAGCCGGCCGGTGAACGTGTTGTGCTGGCTGACGTGGTAGGAGCCCAGCAGCGTCCGACCGTCGGCGAACGTGAACTCGGCAGCGTGACCGAAGCGGGGCTTGCGCCCCGTCCAGCCCCGATGGCGCAGCGCGGCATCCCACGCGAAGGCTCCGAGGGCGACGATGACGCGCCAGGGGAGCAGCCTCAGCTCGGCGTCCAGGTAGGGCGCGCAGGTGTCCCGTTCCTGCGGGGTGGGCTTGTTCTCGGGCGGTGCACAGCGCACCGGCGCCGTGATCCACGCGCCGTCGAGTTCCAGCCCGTCGTCGAGCGAGCTGGCGCTCGCCCGGTTGGCGAAGCCCGTCCGGTGGAGCGAGCCGTAGAGCCAGTCGCCGGACCGATCGCCGGTGAACATGCGCCCGGTCCGGTTGGCTCCGTGCGCGGCCGGAGCGAGCCCGAGGATCACCACCCCCGCCTCGGTGTCGCCGAAGCCGGGAACCGGACGGCCCCAGTAGGTCTCGTCGGCGTAGGCCGCTCGCTTGGTCGTCGCGACCTCCTCACGCCAGGCGACCAGGCGGGGGCAGGCACGGCAGTCGATGACGGCCGCCGAAACGGCGGCGACGTCGGGGAACGGGGTCGATGCGGGCATCGTCAGCGACGCTACCCGTGCCCGTCGGTCACCATCCTGGCGCTGATCTTGGCCGAACGGTCTCGACGATGCCCGTCCGGCCACCGGCAGGTCTGCGAAGCTCTCGAACGTCGTGGAGGTGAACGTGAGTACGTGGCAGGTGTGGTCGGCAGGTCTCGGGACCGTGTCCGTGATGATGTTGGTGGTCTGGGCGATCAGCGTCGCTCGGAAGGACGCCAGCATCGTCGACCGGGTCTGGGGCATGGCCTTCGTGGTGGCCGCGTGGACCTACGCGGCCGCTGCCGGGACCTGGGGGGCCCGGACATGGCTGATCCTCGCGCTGGTCACCATCTGGGGGGTGCGCCTCTCGGTCTACATCACGGCGCGCAACTGGGGTGACGACGAGGACCAGCGGTACCGCGCGATGCGCGAGAAGCGGCCCAACACGTTCGCGCTCAGCAGCCTCTGGCGGATCTTCCTGCTGCAGGGCGCGCTGGCGTGGGTGATCTCGCTGCCACTGCTCGCCGCGGCCGCGTACGATCAGCCCGGCGACCTCGTGTGGCTCGACCTCCTGGCGGTCGTGGCCTGGACCGTCGGCTTCGTGTTCGAGGCGGGAGGTGACTGGCAGCTCTCGCGGTTCCTGAACGATCCGGCCAACCGCGGCAAGGTCATGGATCGCGGCCTCTGGCGCTATACCCGTCACCCGAACTACTTCGGGGACACGGTCGTGTGGTGGTCGTTCTTCCTCGTGGCGCTGCCCACGGGGGCGTGGTGGACCGCCGTCGGGCCGCTGCTCATGAGCGTGCTGATCGTGAAGGTCTCCGGTGTCGCGCTCACCGATCGCAACATGTCGGGTGGCTCCAGCCGTGAGGGGTACGACGAGTACGTCGCGCGCACGAACCAGTTCTTCCCCGGTCCGCCGAAGAGCCGCGACGAGATCGACGTCTGACCCGCTGGGGCCGTCGGGCCCCGGTAGTGCCGTCTCCACCGCTGGCGGTGGGAACCGTCAGGGGCGGGGGGCGTTCGCGGTGCGGGGGGTCGTCGTGGTGCCGTGTGCCACCGCTGGCGGTGGGAACCGTCAGCGAAACGGCAGGCCGACGGCACCGGCCACCACCGATGGCGCCCGCCACCAGCCGACGGCGCCGGCCACAACCGACGGTGCCGGCCACCAGCCGACGGCGCCGGGCCCGTACGCTGCCGGCATGGATCCCGCGACGACGCGGCTGACGGCCTACAGCCACGGTGCCGGCTGAGCGTGCAAGCTCGGTCCCGGTGACCTGGCGCAGGTCCTGCGCCGCTTGACCCCCCTGTCCCACCCCGACCTGCTGGTCGGCAACGAGACGGGTGACGACGCCATCGTGTGGCGGCGGTCGGACGGTCGTGCGCTCGTGGCCTCCGTCGACGTCTTCACCCCGATCGTCGACGACGCCGCGACCTGGGGACGGATCGCCGCGGTCAACGCCGCCAGCGACGTCTACGCCATGGGCGGCACCCCGCTGTTCGCTCTGGCCATCGCCGGGTGGCCGCGCGACGAGCTCCCGCTCGAGCTGCTCGCGGAGGTGCTCGGCGGCGGTCAGGACGCCGCGCTCGAGTCGGGCTGGATCGTGGCCGGTGGTCACACGATCGACGGGCCCGAACCGCTCTACGGCCAGGCCGTGATCGGCGAGGTCGAGGAGGACGCCGTGTTGACCCACGCCGGGGGTCGGCCGGGTGACGTGCTCGTGCTGAGCAAGCCGATCGGTACCGGGCTGGTCGCCACCGCGGTCAAGCGCCGCGATCCGTCCGCCACCGGTGCCGGTGGAGCACTCCACGATCTCTACGCCGCAGCGGTGCGCGAGATGGGCCGGCCCAACGCGGTCGCCGCGGACGTGGCGCGCCGATGCGGTGCTCACGCCGCCACCGACGTCACCGGGTTCGGCCTGCTCGGTCACCTGCGATCGCTCGCCGTGGCCAGCGGCGTCGGCGCCGAGGTGGAGTTCGCGGCCGTGCCGCGACTGCCCGACGTCGAGGCCCTGCTCGTCAGCGGCGACGTTCCCGGCGGTACCCGACGCAACCTGCAGGACGTGCTCCCCCACCTCGATCTCCGCGGTGAGATGGGCGACGCCGAGCTGCTGCTGCTCGCCGATGCGCAGACGTCCGGCGGCCTGCTCCTGGCGATCCCGCCCGACCGGGCGGACGACGCCGTCACCGAGCTCGTCGGCAGTGGCCACGGAGCGCGGATCGTCGGAAGGCTCGGTGCGGCTGAACCCGGTCGGATCGTCATCCGCGCCTGACCGCCCGACGTACCTCCGGCCGGTGGTCCGGATCGGCGCCGGTCCCCGACCAGGGTTCCGGTACCGTCCCGCGTGCGGCGACGGCCCCCGAAGCGGAGCGGTGGCGCCGGCCCGACGTCGCGAGCGAGTCGGCCATGGCAGGTGCCGCCGGTGGCGAACGGTGTGGACCGCCGGTGTGAGATCCGCGTCCGAACCGGGGAAGGGGAGACGGTGAGCGAGACCACGTCGGTCACGACGGGCACGGCGCCGTTCGAGCTCGATCGGGCGACCTTCGACCGCCTCGTCGAGCACGCGTGGTCCGACTTCCCCTACGAGGTCTGTGGTCTGCTCGGGGTCCGACCCGACGGCGGCCTCGAGCACTTCCCGATCGACAACGCCGAACGGTCCATGACCTACTACGCCATGGAGGCGAAGCAGCTGCTGCGTGCCATGCGCCACATCGAGGACGAGGGCTGGGGGTTGGCGATCTACCACTCGCACACGCACACGCAGGCCTACCCTTCGGCCACCGACATCCGGCTGGCGGCGTACCCGGAGGCGACCTACCTGATCGTGACGCTGCAGGACCGTGACGAGCCGTCGATCCGTGGGTTCGAGATCGCGGACGGCGAGGTGACCGAGAAGCCCGTGGTCATCCGCGACGGCGAGGCCGTCTGATGGTCGCCTGGCTGCCCCTGGCGCAACGCGCGCTCAAGTACACGCCGATGGCACTGGCCGCGGCGCGTCAGCTCGATCGACAGCTGCGGCCTCACGTGCTCGCGTACCGACTGGCGCGCGACGTCGACGGGCTCGTCGGCCGGTGGACCAGCGACGAGGGCAACCACTACGTGGTGTTCCCGTCACGGGAGGGCTCGCCGGTGCGGGTGTTCCCCCCGGTCTCGACGGAGGAACGCCGGCTGTTGGAGCGGGAGATCGACCGGTCGGTCCTCCAGCACCACAGCGAGCTGCCCGAAGCCAAGATGGGGCAAGGCTTGCGCGGCGTGACGCGCCGGCGCGGTGGTTCCGGCCCTTCGGGGTCGGGCAAGGGGTTGCCGCGGCCGCGCTAGTCGCCGCGGCCAGCGGCGAGGTGGTCCGGTCGGCCGAGGCGCCCGGACGTTCCCGGGGTTCAGTCGAGCGCTCGCCGCAGGTGGGTGACGAGGTCGCCCCGCGCGTCGTCGGTGACGAGGTCGCCCCGCGC
>SKTG01000462.1 GCA_007118045.1 Nitriliruptoraceae bacterium | reverse complement strand
CCGCACCGTCTCCAACGGACGTGAGTGGGGCGCTGCCAGCCGGCAGCGCCCCACTCACGTGTGCAGCTGGCTCGAGCCGTGCGGTGACGATGTCTGGTCCCGCCCGTGGGGCCGCGTCGCCGCGGCCCGGCTGCTCACTCGGCCTTCGCCAGCGTCCCGAGGTAGAGCTCGATCACCTTCGGGTCGTGGAGCAGCTCCATGCCACCGCCGGTGTAGGCGTTGCGACCCTGGTCGAGCACGTACCCACGGTGGCAGATCTGCAGGCAGCGCTTGGCGTTCTGCTCGACCATGATGATGGAGACACCGGTCTCGTTGATCTGCTTCACCCGCCGGAACACCTCGGCCTGGTTGGGCGGTGACAGCCCGGCCGACGGCTCGTCGAGCAGCAGCACGGACGGATCCATCATCATCGCCCGCGCCATCGCGACCATCTGCCGCTCACCGCCGGAGAGGTTGCCGGCGCGCGTGTTCGGCCGTTGTCCCAGCAGCGGGAACAGGCCGGTGACGTGGTCGAAGCGCGCGTCGAAGTCCTGCGGGCGCAGGAACAGGCCCATCTCGAGGTTCTCGCGGATCGTGAGCGAGGGGAAGATGTTCCTGGTCTGCGGGACGTAGCCGACGCCCTGGGGGACCAGCTCGTGGGCCTTGGTGTTGGTGATGGTCTCACCGCGCAGGGACACGGTCCCCTCGCGGATCGTGACCAGGCCGAAGAGGGCCTTCACGAGGGTGGACTTACCGGCGCCGTTGGGCCCGATGATGCCCACGATCTCGCCGTCGCCGAGGTGCAGGTCGCAGCCCTGGAGGATGTCGATCCCCGGGATGTAGCCCGCCACGACGTTGTCCGCGGTGAGCAGCGGTTCCATGGACCGTTCTTCGCTCATCGGGGGCCTCCCGGGCGTTGGTCGTCCGGCCCGTCGGCCGCGTCGTCGGGTGGCGTGACCCGGTCGTCGGCTGCCGGCACGTCGCCCTCGTCATCGGGCGGTGTCGCGCCGCTGTCGGCTGCCGGCGTGTGTCCGTCCTGGCCGGCCGGCGAGGAGCCGTCCGTGCCACTCGCCGGCGCATCGAGCGAGGGGTCGTCCTCATCCTCGTCGTCACCGCCGAGGTAGGCGTCGATCACCGTCTTGTTGCCGAGGATGGCGGCGGGTGGCCCCTCGGCGATCACCTTGCCCTGGGCGAGCACGACCACCCAGTCGCTGATGTTCATCACCACGTCCATGTCGTGCTCGACGAAGATGATGCTGCGTCCCTCGTCCCGCAGGGCGGTGACGTGGTGCAGGAGGGACTGGACCAGGGCCGGGTTCACACCGGCCATCGGCTCGTCGAGCATGATCAGGCTGGGCTCGACCATCAGCGCGCGCGCCATCTCGAGCAGCTTGCGTTGACCGCCGGACAGCTCGCCGGCGTAGTCGTCGCGCTTCTCGAGCAGGTTGAAGCGGTCGAGCAGCGCCTCGGCCCGGGCCGTGTTGCTCTCCTCCTGTGCCGCCCAGCTCGGCTTGAACAGCCCGGAGAGGAACCGCTCGCCGCGCTGGTCGGTCGCCCCGAGCAGCATGTTGTCGAGCACGGTCAGGCGCGAGAGCGCCTTGGTGAGCTGGAACGTGCGCACCATCCCCCGGCGGGCCACCTTGTGCGACGGCACGCGGCCGAGGTCCTCGCCCTCGAACGACCAGGTCCCCTGGTTGGGTCGGTCGAACCCCGTCAGCAGGTTGAACAGCGTGGTCTTGCCGGCACCGTTCGGGCCGATCAGTGCCGTGATGACGCCGCGCTGGACCTCGAGGTGGTCCACGTCGACGGCGACGAGGCCCCCGAAGTGCCGCTCGACCCCGTCGACCACCAGGATCGGGTCCGGCTTGGCGACCCCGGGTTCGCTGGCGACACCGTCGAAGGGCGAGGTGGTCGTGGACTCAGGCATCGAGGCGGATCTCCCGTTTGTTGCCGAACAGCCCCTGGGGCCGGAACACGACCAGCACCATCAGCAGTACGCCCGTGAGCACGAACGCCGACCCGCCGACGGCGGCTGAGCCACTCAGCCACTCGGGTAGCAGATCGGCCGAGGACGCCTGTCGCACGACCGCCGACATCGACTGGAGCAGGAACCAGAAGATGACCGCACCGATCATCGGACCGAACTTCGACGCGATCCCGCCGATGATCAGCATGGCGTAGGCGTAGAACGTGATCTGTGGCCGGAAGCTGTTGGGGTTCACCGTGGAGCCGGCGAGGGTGTACATGACGCCACCGAGCCCCCCCATCACCCCGCCGAGGATCAGGCTCTGCATCTTGTAGCTGAACACGTTCTTGCCCAGGGCCCGCGCGGCGTCCTCGTCCTCCCGGATCGAACGCAGCACCCGGCCCCAGGGGCTCTTCATGAGCACGAGCACCACCACGCACATCAGGGCGGCGAGCGTCCAGCCGACCAGGAGCGTCCACGTGACGTTGGGCGAGTAGTTGAACGGACCGAGCGTGAGGCCGGCCGGGAGCGGGTTGACCGCGTAGAACTCGGACGCGACGGACTGCAGGCCGAAGGGCCCCCCGGTCAGGGGCGTGGACACGGCCGAGTTGCTCATCAGCCGGAGCACCTCGGCCAGAGCGATCGTGGTGATCGCGAAGTAGTCGGCGCGAAGGCGCAGCGTTGGCGCGCCGAGCACGACCGCCAGCGCGACGGACGCCAGCACGCCGATGACGATGCCGATCCACAACGACCAGCCGAGCACGACGACGGTGATCCCCACCCCGTACGCGCCCACCAGCATGAAGCCGACCTGGCCGAAGTTGAGCAGGCCGGTGAAGCCGTAGTGGACGTTCAGGCCGATCGCGAGCAGCGCGTAGGTCGCGGCGGTCGGGCCCACCGCGGCGCGGAGCCCGGTCTCCAGGGCGGCGATCAGGTTCACGGTGCGCTCCTGTGGGTCATCCGATGCGCTCGGCTCGACCGAGCAGTCCCTGGGGCCGGAGCAGCAGGACGAGGATCAGGATCCCGAGCGCCCAGGCGAACCCGAGGTCGGACGGGAACCACACGGAGGAGACCTCCACCACGATCCCGATCACGACGCCGCCGAGCATCGCCCCGAACGCCGTGCCGAGACCCCCGAGGATGATGGCCGCGAACATCAGCAGCAGCAGCTGGAAGCCGGAGATGTACTGGAAGGAGAACATCGCGCCGTAGAGGATGCCGCCCAGGCCGGCCAGCGCGCTGCCGTAGATCCAGACGCGTCCGACCACCTTCTCGACGTCGATACCGGAGGACTCCGCGAGGTCGCGGTTGTCGGCGACGGCCCGCATCGCCTTGCCCATGCGGCTCTTCTGCAGGCCGAAACCGACCAGCACGAGCACCACGATCGAGATGGCCATGATGATGAGGTTGCGTGGTGTCTGGGAGAAGGGACCGAACGTGATGGCCTGCTGGCCGATGAAGTCCGTGTACTGGCGTCGGGAGCCACCGAAGAACACCAGCAGGCCGTAGCGCAGGACCAGCGAGAAGCCGATCGTCACCACGAGCAGCTGGAAGAGCCCAACACCCCGTCGGCGCAACGGGCGGAACAGGCCGCGATCGATGCCCCCTCCGAGCGCGGCCGCCACCAGGACACCGATGGGCGCTGCGACGAGCAGCGGGAACTGGGGCCCGATCACGTTGAAGGTGTAGGCCGCGAACGCCCCGAAGATCACGATGTCACCGTGGGCGAAGTTGATCAGCCCGGTGGTGCCGAACACGAGGGAGAGCCCGATCGCGGTCATGGCGATGATCAGGCCGAAGCGCACCCCGCTGAGCAGCTGCTGCATCACCTGGTTGAACTGGCCGGCGGTCTCGGGCGGTTCACCCAGCTGGATCGGGACGGCCTGGCGACCCCCGTCGGCGACCGAGACCTCGGTCGACTCCTGCTCCGGGTCGCGCAGCTCCACGTCCTCCGGCAGCGACACCACGGTGACCGTGTAGTCACCGCCCTCGACCTCGGCGGACCAGGACCCGTCCTCCTCCGAGGTGGCCTCGGCGACGACGTTGCCGTCGGCGTCGGTGATCTCGAGGACCACGCCCCCGATGGTCTCGCCCTCCGCCCGGAAGGTCCCGAACAGCTCCCCGGGGCCGTCCTCCTCCTCGGCGTCGTCCGCCTCGTCGGCGTCGTCCGCCTCGTCGGCGTCGTCCGCCTCGTCGGCGTCATCGTCCGCCTCGTCGGCGTCGTCCGCGTCCTCCTCCTGGGCGGACGCGATCCCACCGAAGGGCAGGAACACGGCGCCGGCCACCGGGACGAGCAGGAGCGCGACCACGGCGACGGCGATCAGGCGTAGGCCGCTGGCCAACGGGCTCTCTCCTCGTATCGGACCGGTGTCGTT
>SKTG01000319.1 GCA_007118045.1 Nitriliruptoraceae bacterium | reverse complement strand
GGAAGTCGTGCCCGTCGGCCAGCGCCGCGGTCGTGCCCGGCGCGGGCAACAACGCCACCATCAGGGCGCCGACGAGCAGTACCACGAGAGAGAGCCGGCGGACACCGGCCCTCCCCGGATGTTGGTCGGGCAACGTCTGAACCTGCATCTTCTGCTCCTGTTCGCCGTGTCCGACGCCGGGAGCGAGGGCTACCCGGGTCGGTCCTCGATCCTGGGAGACATCCGGCCGCAGCCGTGGGGGCCAGGCTCCGCGCGCCGGCGTGCGGTCTGATCGCCGTAGCAGACCGACGGGGCTCCGAGCCCGCCGAGACCGACCTTAGGTCGTGCCTCGCGCCGGCGTCGGGCGAAAACGCCCCGGCGCGTCTCGACGACGTCCCGCGGACGAGCCGGACCGTGTGCAGTGGGCGCTTCCGGCGACCACGTGGACGTTCGACGTGACCACGCACCGCTGTCGGACGGCCTCAACTGGTCTACGGTCGGTGGATCGACCGACGAGGACGGGTGGAGGACGGCACGTGGGGGGCGTGATCGCCGTGGCCGCGCACGCGGCGGCCGGCCTGGTGCTGTTGGCCGGGCTGACCAAGCTGTGGCGACCCGGAGTGACGCACGACGCGCTCGGTCTCGCCCGCGGACCTCGTGCCTCGCTGCTGGTCCGCGGGCTCGGCGTCGCGAGCGGCAACGCCGCGCCGGGCGGAGTTGCGGATCTCGGGACGGCCACGGCGCGACTCGGCGATGGATTCCAGCCCGGCAGCGGCGCTGCCCTGGATCACGTTCAGCGTGAGGTGATGGTCGTAGTCCACGAACTCGTGGCCGTACGGTGCGGGCATCGAGTGGCCGTCCGGGACGATCGCGGCCAAGTCGTCGCGGGGGTCGGGGCACCGGAGCGGCTACCGCGGTTACGGTGGTCAAGGCCTGCTCCCTGGCTATGAGGTAGTGGGCTTGGGTCCGTCTCCGTGGCTGCGCGGGCGGAGCCTCCGCATCCGGCTCTGCCTACAGGTGTGATTGGTTGTCGGGCGTGGCCGGTGTTCATCGCCTGCAGGAGGTCGGCGACCTCCGCGCCACGGAGCTCGCCCACGACGAGCCGATCGGGGCGCATCCGTAGGGCGTTGCGGACGAGCTCGGCGACCTCGACCCCGCCGAGACCGTCCGGCCCCCGCGGATCGCTCACGGCTTGGGGACGACGGGGACGACACGGTTCGAGAGGCGGGAACACACCGGGGCCGCGCTGGTCACCCAGCGCGGCCCCGGCCGCTGCGATCGTCGGGCGTCAGTCGATGCTGAAGTCCCCGACCGGACCGAACCGGGTGTGCGTGTCGTTGTCGACCGTCACGTCCGGGTAGTCGGCCTCCGTGATCGTCCCCAGCTCCGCCATGTACTCGGACAGGGACGCCTGGTAGGTGAGCCCGACCCGGGTGAAGTCGAGATCACCGAACATCACGTAGCCGTCCTGGCCGCTGAGCAGGAAGTCGATGCTCGCCATGGTGAACATGTCCTCCCCGGCCACGAGATCGCCGTCGTCGACCAGCACCACGTCGGTGCCGTCCGAGCGGGTGACGACCGCATCGACGATCCGCTCACCCTCGCTCACCACCTCACCGGCATCGAGGTCCCGCTCCTGCGCCGGCTGGTCGGTGTCGTAGGTGAAGCGCACCCCACCCCACTGACCGTGTGCACCGGACGCACCGGGGAGCGAACTGACGCTGCGCTCCAACGCCGAGTGCAACGTCTCACCGTCCATCTCCGCGACGGAGACCAGGTTGACGAACGCCGCGACGTTGAACGTGTCGAGCTCGGTCACCGGCCCCGGCGGGATGACGCCGTCGTTGCGGATCCCGCCGCCGTTCTGCAGCGCCACGTCCGCCTCGGGGACGTCGTACTCCGCCGCTCGCTCCGTGGCGGAGTAGATCATCGAGTCCGCCAGCAGGCTGCCGAGGTTGGTCTCCCGGCTGCGGACACCCCGGGTGTCCTCGCCGCGCCGACCATCGAGCGGGACCTCGGTGGTCGCGACCTCCGTCTCGGCCAGCTCGGCCACGAACTCCGCCACGGGCTGCTCGACGTTCTGGTCGATGAACTCGTCCCGGGGGCCATCGAGCGGCACCGGGATCAGGCCGCCGCTCCCGACGTACACCAGGTCCCCGTCCGCGTCGACGTTGAGCACCAGTTGACCGATGTCGGTGTAATTGCCGGGCACCGTGACGACCGGCACGACCTGTCCGTCCGCGTCCTCGACACGGACCGGGTAGTCGTCACCGAGCGCCTCGCCACCGCCACCACCGACGACCGCGTCGATGTCGCTGAGCTGGGGCACCAACGAGATCTCCGTGTCGAGGTCCTGCAGGTGGCTCGACAGGATGATGATGTCGACGCCGTCGGCCGTGAGGTCGTCCACCTCGTCCTGCACGGCTCCCAGCACCGGGCCGGTCGTGGCGTTGCGCGGGCTCGAGATGCTCTCGAGCCCCTCGTAGGTGGCACCGACGATCCCGATGTCGTGACCCCCACGGGTCACCACCGTGCTCGCCGCCAGACGCCCCTCGGCCTCGAGAGCCTCGAGGCGTGGCTCACCGGTCACGTCGAGGTTCGCCGAGATGAACGGGATGTCCCCGGACGCTTCGATGAAGTCGGCGAGGACGTCGGGCCCGAAGTCGAACTCGTGGTTGCCGACCGTCATCGCGTCGAACTCCGCGCGCGTGTAGATCAGGGCGTCGTAGAAGGCCTCGGCGTCCTCGTCGAACGAGGCGTTGAGCCGCGGCCCCGCGAGGAAGTTGTCCCCGGCCGAGATCGTCACGGAGACACGACCGGCCGCCTCGTCCGTGACCGCGTCGCGGCGCTCCAGGAGATCGGCGACGAACCGGGCCGCACCCGGGAAGCCGGCGCTCTCGTCCGGGAGCAGGGCGGACTCACCGTCGTTGATGTGCAGCACCGTCAGCGTCAGGTCCACCTCGTCGAGCACGTCACTCGAGGCGACGACGAGCGAGGCAGCCTGGTCGCGCTGGAGCATGCCGCGCGGGGCGTAGGTCGTCGGCGTGGTGCCGTTGATGATCCCGAGGTCGTAGAGGGCGTTGACGTTCGGGGCGTGGACGCTGTCCTCGGAGACGTCCTCGAACGGCCCGTCGACGATGCCCTGCACGTCGAGCCAGCCGGCGAGGACCGAGGCGGTCTGGTCACGGTTGATCGTCGCGGAAGGACGGTAGGTGCCGTCCCCGAACCCGCTGATCACCCCCGCGTCGTAGAGCGCCTGGATGTTGCCGGCATGGACGCTGCCGTCGATGTCGGGGAAGTCGTAGGGGGCGGAGGCCTCGTCGAGCCCTGCCACGCCGGCGAGGTACGTCGCGAACTGGCCACGGGTCACGGCACGGAAGGGTCGGAAGGTGCCGTCACCGAAGCCCCGGATGACCCCGTCCGCCGACAGGCGCAGCACGTTGTCACGGTGCGGGTTGTCCTCGCTGAGGTCGGGGAAGTCGTGTCCGTCGGCGAGGGCCGCGGTCACGCCTGACGCTGGCAACAACGCCATCGTCAGCGCGCCGACGAGCAGCATCACGAGCGAGAGCCGGCGAGCGCCGGCCCTCCCCGGATGCCGGTCGGCGAACGTGTGGTCCTGCATACCTGCTCCTGTTCGCTCTGTCCGGAAGGCCGGCAGCGAGCGGCTGCCCGAGCCGGTCATCGAGGGCGCCCCGGCGCAGGGACCCGATCGGCCCCGACTCCGACGTCGCCCTGACGTTCGATCACCCCTTGGCGAGGCCGGAGCAGCTCCGAGGAGCGCCGCAGGTCCCGACCCTAGGTCCTCCCGTGGCCGCCCGGGCAGATACCACTCTCAGTTGTCGGACGACCGCTCCTGGTCTAACGTTGCGCTCAGGCGTCGATCCCCAGGGTGAGCACGGCCGCGAGCTGGGTCCGCGAGCCGGGTCCGGGCGTCCACCCACCGACGAGGGGGCTCGCTCACCCGACCAGGGAGTGCGACACGTGCAGAGCGTGATGGCCGTGGCCGCGCACGCGGCAGCTGGCCTGGTGCTGGTGGCCGGGCTCACCAAGCTGTGGCGACCCGGCGTCACGCGCGACGCGCTCGGTCTCGCCCGCGGACCTGGTGCCTCGCTGCTGGTCCGCGGGCTCGGCGCCGGCGAGCTCGCGCTCGCGGCCGCCGTGCTGGTCTTCGGGGGCCCGCTGCTGTTCGGCCTGCTGGCCGTGACCTACCTGGGTTTCCTCGCCGTCGCCGAGCGGCAACGCCGCGCGGGACGGGGTTGCGGGTGTCTCGGGACGGCCACGGCGACGGTCGGCCCGCTCCACCTCGGTGTCGACGCGGTCGCGGCGGCGGTCGCGCTCGCGG
>SKTG01000127.1 GCA_007118045.1 Nitriliruptoraceae bacterium | reverse complement strand
TGCGTGACGTGCGTCGCGCCGGCTCGGCCGCGCTCGACCTGGCCTGGGTGGCGGCCGGTCGCCTCGACGCCTACCTGGAGTTCGGCCCGTCGGCCTGGGACTGGGCCGCCGGCCGGTTGCTGGTCAGCGAGGCGGGCGGTCGGGTCACCGAGCACCGTCGTCGTCACGCCGACCGGGATCTGCTCGGCATCGTCGCCGGCGGCGAGACCGTCCACGAGCACCTCGTCGCCTGGTTGGCCACGCGCGACCACGCCTCGACATCGACCGGAGACGACCAGTGACGAGCGACGACGGAGCGACCGCCCCCATCGATCTGCGCTCCGACACCGTGACCCGACCGACGCCCGGCATGCGCCGGGCGATGGCCGAGGCCGAGGTCGGCGACGACGTCTACGGCGAGGACCCGACCGTGACCGACCTCGAGCACCGGATCGCCGGGTTCTTCGGTCGGGAGGCGGCCGTGTTCACCCCCAGCGGGGTCATGGCGACGCAGGTGCTCCTGCGTGCGCTGACGCGACCGGGCACGGAGGTCGTCTGCGAGTCCGACGCTCACGTCGTCGCCTACGAGGCGGGTGCCGCGGCCATCAACGCGCAGGTGCAGTTCCGCACGATCGACGGCGACCGCGGGCGCCTGGACGCGGACCGGGTGCTCTCCTCACTCCGGCCGGCGAGCTTCCCCTACACCGAGGTCGCGGCGCTCTCGGTCGAGGAGACCACGAACCGCGGCGGGGGAGCGGTGCACGGCCTCGATAGCCTACGCGAGCTGCGCGCCGTGGCCGACGGACGCGACCTGGTCCTGCACGGTGACGGGGCACGGCTCTGGAACGCCCTCATCGCGACCGGTGAGGACGCCGTGGAGGTCGGTCGGACCTTCACCGCGTTCAGCGTCTGTCTGTCGAAGGGTCTGGGCGCGCCAGTCGGTTCGATGGCCATCGGGGACCGTGACGTGATCGCGGAGGCACGACACTGGCGTCGACGCTTCGGTGGCGCGATGCGACAGGCCGGTGTCCTGGCCGCGGCCGGCCGCTTCGCGTTCGAGCGGCAGTTCGCTCGGCTCGCCGACGACCACGCCAACGCGTGCGCGATCGGTGAGACCGTGGCCGACGTGGCGCCGGAGGCCGTCGACCTGGCATCGATCACCACCAACATGGTCTACGTGGACACCGGTGAGCGGCCCGCGGCCGACCTGGTCGGGTCGTTGCGGGCACAGGGGGTCCTGGTCGGCAGCATGGGACCGCACCTGCTGCGGCTCGTGACCCATCTCGACGTGGACGCCGGGGCCTGCCGGACGGCCGCTCGGCGGCTGGGGCAGCTGCTGCGGTGACGCCGGCTCGATCGAGCGGGCGGTGGCCGAACCGCCGCGGTGGGACCGGGTCGATCCGCCCGACGGCTCCGAAGCTCCCCGATGCTCGTGGATCGGAAGGGCCGACATGCAGGTGCTGGTGACGGGCGCGACCGGCTACGTCGGGGGCGAGCTGGTCCCGCGGCTGCTGGCACGTGGGCACGAGGTGCGCTGCCTGGTGCGCGATCGGCGGCGGCTCACGGCCGCGTGGCGCGAACGGGTGACCGTGGTCGAGGGCCGGGTCGAGGACGACCAGGCGGTGCTCCGGGCGGCCGACGGTTGCGACCTCGCCTACTTCCTCGTCCACGGCATGGAGCGCGATCTGCGACGGCTCGTCGAGCGTGAACGCGCCGCCGCGGCGGCGTTCCGCGACGCCGTCGACCTCGCCGGGGTGCGTCGGGTCGTCTACCTCGGTGGCGTGATCGACGAGGACCACCTCGTCACCGCGTCGCCGCACCTCTACGCCCGCCACCAGGTCGGCGTGGAGCTGCGGGCCGGCCCCGTGCCGGTCACGGAGCTGCGGGCCGGCATCGTGATCGGCGCCGGGAGCGCCTCCTTCCGTTTGCTGATGGCCGGCGCCCGTCTCCCGGTCCAGGTGGACGTCCCGTGGCTGCGGTCCCGGACCCAGCCGATCGCCGGCGACGACCTGCTCGAGCTGCTGATCGCGGTCGCCGAGGACCCACGGGCGGCGGGCCGGGTGCTCGAGGTCGGCGGGCCGGAGGTGCTCACCTACGGGGAGCTCACGGAGCGGGGGCGCGAGGTGCTCGGCCACCAGGCGGCGCGCCACGTCCCCGTGCTCTACCTGCCACCCGAGGTGGCCGCCGCGGCCGCCGCGCAGCTGGCGGGGATCGATCCGGTGGTCGCGGTCGGGCTGCTGCGTTCCGCCACCAACGACGCGGTCGTCGCCGACGACGAGGTCGCGCGCCGGTACCCCTGGGCGGGGCGGACCCCGATCCGGACCGCCATCGCGGATGCCCTCGGCAGGTCGTTCGCGAACCGCGTCGGCTGAGACCCCCGCCCGAAGGGCCGCGGCGCGGGTGCCCTGAGGGGAACCCGTGCCGGGGCCGCTCGAGGGACGGTCGGTCCGTCGCTACCTGTGGCGCTCGGCCTCGCCGCCTCGGGGTGGAGGCTCCGTCCCCGCTGAGGAGCGCTCACGCCGTCGCGGAACGACCCCAGGCACCGCTGCGGCGGGTGCGGTCGACGGTCGCGACCTCGCGGCCACCCGCAGACGCGTACCGGCTCACCGTCTCGCGGAGGTGCAGCATGTCGTCCTTGACCAGCGCCTGCGGCCCGTCGCACAGCGCGGTCTCCGGCCGGTTGTGCACGTCGACGATGACCCCGTCGGCGCCCACCGCGATGCCGGCACGGATCAGGGGCAGCACCAGCTCCCGCTTGCCGCCGGAGTGCGACGGGTCGACGATCACGGGCAGATGCGTCAGCGACTGGGCGACCGGCACGGCCGAGACATCCAGCGTGTTGCGGGTGCTCGGCTCGTACGTGCGGATTCCACGTTCGCAGAGCACGACCTGCAGGTTGCCCGTGTGGGCGATGTACTCGGCGGCCATGATCCATTCGTCGATGGTGGCGGTCAGTCCGCGCTTGAGCAGCACGGGCTTGCCCGCCATGCCGACCTCCTTGAGCAGCTGGAAGTTCTGCATGTTGCGGGCGCCGATCTGGAGCATGTCGGCCTTGGCCGCGACCACGTCGACGTCGGCGGGGGTGACCACCTCGGTGACGAACGGGCGATCGAGATCGCGGGCGACCCCGTGCAGGATGTCCAGCCCCGGCTCGCCGAGGCCCTGGAAGGCGTAGGGCGAGGTCCGGGGCTTGTAGGCACCGCCCCGCAGGATGGTGGCGCCGGCCTCCACGGCCAGTCCGCACGCCGCCTCGGTCTGCTCGACGGACTCGACGGCGCACGGGCCGGCCAGCAGCGTGACCGTGTCCCGGCCGATCGGGGTGTCGCCGACCCACACGGTCGACGGTCGGGGATGCGTCTCCGTGCTCACGAGCTTGTAGGGCTTGCTGACGCTGATGACGTCCTCGACGCCCGGGAACGCGTGCAGCGGCAGCTCGGCGAACTGGGTGGGATCACCGACCAGCCCGATGATCGTCTGGTGCTTGCCGCGGGAGACGAACGCGTCGCCACCCACCTCCGAGATCGCCTTGACGACCTTGTCGACGTCGGTGCCGCTGGCACCGCCGCGCATGACCACGACCATCGTGGTGTCCTCTCTGCTCACGGGATGTCTCCCTCTCGCGGGTGCGCCCGACCGACGCTCCGGCCGTTCGTGGCCGGTCGCGAACGAAAGCGCCCCGGAGGCTGGTCCCCGGGGCGTCGAACGTGATCGCGTCTACGGCTCAGCAGACGCCGCACCCGGCCCCGGGCCAGCCGGCGAACCAGGGCTCGGCCGTGTCGGCCGAGCTCGGGAGGCGGGTGGCGGGGGTCGGTCGCATGGCGGCACGGTACCACCACCGCTCGTGCGCATGGCGCGCGAGCGGTGACGAGGTCGTGGGACCGCGAACACCTAGGCTGCGGCTGTCCGCGAGCCAGCTACCCGTGTCCCCGTCCGCTGTCACGAGATCCCCATCGCCATCGTGATCCCCGATCCGTCCGACGCCTCGGCCCCCCGCCGGTCCGCGGGTGAGCGCGAGGTCGGCGCCGCCAGCGTGTCCTGTCGGTCGTGTGGCGCGTGGGTCGTCCGGCCGAGCCGGTTCTGCACCACCTGCGGGACGGCCGTCGAGGAGGACGAGCACTCCGATCACGGCGGTGGAGCCATCGAGGGGGACGAGGCCACCGACCACGGTGCCGGAGCCCTCGACGGCAGCTGGCGGGTGTGCGCGGCGTGCGACGCGGACAACGTGGTCGACCGTCTGCTGTGCGGGTCCTGCGGCGCCGACCTCGACGGTGCCGACCACCTCGTCGTCGCCGCGCTCCCCGATCGGCGCTTCCTGGCGCGCCCGGACGACGACGAGCCGGCGGCCCCGGGCCGGGG
>SKTG01000140.1 GCA_007118045.1 Nitriliruptoraceae bacterium | reverse complement strand
GCCACCGGTAGGTCGCGTTGACGGTGCGGGTCGGCATCTCGTGCGGGATCACGACCGCGAAGTCGCGGTGCCCGGTCCAGCGCTCGACGAACCCCGGGTCGGTCAGCACGAGCAGGACGTCGCCCGCCCGCAGCTCCACGGTCCCGAGCTTGCCGTCCACGCGTTCGCTGGCACGGTGCAGGGCCACCACCGCCCCGCCGTACCGGCCGCGGAACGAGACCTCCTTCATGGTCGAGCCCACCAGGTCCGAGTTCAGCCCCACGATGCACTCGACCAGACCGTGCCCGTCGCCATCCAGGACGGCCGTCTGCGCGTGCTCCGCCTCGACCAGCCCAGGACGGCGCAGGACGTCCTGGACGGCCTCGACGTTGCCGACCAGCACCAGCTCGTCACCGCCGTGCAGGACCGTGTCGGGGGCGGCGGGTCCCCGGACGGTGTCCTCGTGGACCACTCCCGCGAGGAAGGATCCCGGCAGGTCGCGCAGGCCGGCCTCGGCGACCGTGCTGCCGTCGACGGGGCCACCGTCGATCACCCGCAGCCGGACGGCGTAGTCGCGCTCGTGGGCCGCGACCTGCTCGTGCGGCGAGCGTCGATCGGGCAACAGGCGGGGCGCGAGCAGGATGATCACCGCGCCACCGACCACCGCCATCGGCAACCCGGCCGGCGTGAGCTCGAAGAACCCGAGGCGGCCCTCGCCGGCCGCTTCGAGCATGCCGGAGACGACCAGGTTGGGGCCCGTCCCGATCAGGGTCAGCACACCACCGAGGATCGCCGCGAACGACAGGGGCATGAGCAGCTTGGTCGCCGCCACGCCGTGCTTCTCCGCCCACGAGCGGATCACGGGCCCGCCGGCCGCGACCAACGGCGTGTTGTTCATGAAGCCCGACAACGCGATCACCGGCGGGACGAACCGGATCAGGGCGCCTCGCGGCCCGTGGGACCCGTCACCGAGCAGCCGACCGATCACGGCGTCGACCCCGGCGTGGTCCCGGAGCGCTCGAGCCACGACGAACAGCCCGGCGATGCTGATCGTCGCCGGGTTGGCGAACCCGAGGAACGCGGACTCGGCCGGCAGGATGCCGACCAGCACGAAGAGCACCAGCGCACCGACCATGGCCGCCGCCGGCGAGACCAGGCCACGCATCAGGGTCACCACCAGCAGCAGCAGGATGGCACCCGCGATCACGCTCTCGATGGGGACCTCCGGAAGGGGATGCTCGGTCGGCTCGGGCAACGGCCACGGTGACGTGGCGGGAGATGCCCGGGGCCCGGGCCAGGCGGGTCAGCGGCCGAACACGTGGCGTCGCTCCAGGCCGTGCAGGACCCGATCCACGCTCGCGTCCAGGTCGAGCTGCTCGGTGTCGACGTGCAGCTCCGGTTCGACCGGTGGCTCGTAGGGGGCGCTGATGCCGGAGAACTCGGGGATCTCACCCGACCGGGCCTTGGCGTAGAGGCCCTTGACGTCCCGACGCTCGCACACCTCGAGTGGGGCGTCGACGAACACCTCGAGGAAGCCCCCCTCCGGGTGCAGCTCGCGCACCTGCTGACGGTCGGCGCGGTACGGGGAGATGAAGGCGGTGAGCACGATCAGCCCCGCGTCGTGGAACAGCCCACAGACCTCGCCGATGCGGCGGATGTTCTCGGTCCGGTCCTCCGGCGAGAAACCGAGGTCGCGGTTCAGCCCGAAACGGACGTTGTCGCCGTCCAGCACGTAGGCCGCGGCGCCGCGAGCGAGCAGCGCCTCTTCGACCGCGTAGGCCAGCGTCGACTTGCCCGAGCCCGACAGCCCGGTGAACCACACGGTCTGTGGACGGTGGCCCAGGACCTCGTGCCGGCGCTCGGCGGTGACCCGACCCGCGCTGCGCACGATGTTGCGGGAACGTGGCTCCATCACCGCGGGTCGAGGAAGCCGCGCTGCGTCAGCAGCTGGATCAGGGCGGTGACGCACTCCTCGGTGGTGGCCTCCCCCGTGTCGAGGTGCAGGTCGGGATCGACCGGGCGGTCGTAGGGACTGGAGACTCCGGGCAGGTGGGAGAGCTCGCCGCGCTCGGCCGCCGCGTAGAGACCGTTCGGATCACGGGCGCGACGGGTCTCCTCGGAGGCGTCGACGAAGACCTCCAGGTAGCGGTCCGCGCCGAGCAGGTCACGCACGCGCGCCCGGACCTCGCCCTGCGGCGCCTGGACGGCGACCACGGTGATCATGCCGTGCCGGCTCGACAGCGAGGCGATCTCCGCGGCACGACGTAGGTTCTCCGAGCGGTCCTCGTTGCTGAAGCCCAGATCGCGACTGATGCCGACGCGGAGGTTCTCGCCGTCCAGGCGGAAGACCGAGCGTCCGAGGTCGAACAGACGTCGTTCGAGCGCCGCCGCCAGGGTCGACTTGCCGGAGCCGGTCATCCCTGTCAGCAGCAGGGTCACCGGCCGCTGTCCGAGCCGTGCGGTCCGTTCGGTCGAGTTGATCTCCGAGCGGTGGCGGGCGATGCCGGCCGGCGGCTCCTGGTCCCACCCCGAAGAGATCCCCGTGATCATGCCCGCCGCGACCGTCGCGTCGGTCAACCGGTCGATCAGCACGAACGAGCCGGTGGTCGCGTTCTGCTCGTAGGGGTCGAACAGCAGCTCGCGGTCCACGACCAGCGCGCAGTGGGCGATGTCGTTGAGCCCGAGGGCCTCGCCAGGCTCCTCCTCGAGCGAGTTCACGTCGACGCGGGCACGGATCGCCCGGATCGAGGCGTTCGAGACGCCGTTGACGGACATCAGCAGGAACTGCTGCCCGGGCCGGACCTCCGCATCCGCCATCCACACCAGCGTCGCCTCGAGGTCGTGGCCCCGCTGCGGCGGCTCGGTCGGCGAGACCAGCAGGTCGCCGCGGGAGAGGTCGATCTCGTCGGCCAACGTCACGGTGATCGCCGAGCCCGGACCGGCGACCTCCAGGTCCCCGTCGAAGGTGACGATGCGCTCGACGGTGGAGCGCACGCCCGAGGGCAGCGCGAGCACCTCGGCGCCCCGGCGCACGACACCCGAGGCGACCGTGCCCGCGAACCCCCGGAAGTCGAGGTTCGGCCGTTGCACGAGCTGCACGGGGAAGCGCAGCCGCTCGAAGTCGACGGCCGCGTGTACGTCGACGGTCTCGAGGTGCTCCATCAGCGGTACGCCCGCGAACCACGGCATCGCCGCGGACGGCGTCACCACGTTGTCGCCCTTCAACGCGGAGATCGGCAGGAAGTAGACGCTGTCGAGGCGCAGGCGGTGGATCAGCGCCTCGTAGTCGGTCCGGATCTGCTCGAAGCGCTCGCGCGAGTAGTCGACCAGGTCCATCTTGTTGATCGCGACGACGACGTTGCGGATGCCGAGTAGCGAGGCGATGTAGCTGTGCCGCCGGGTCTGGTCGAGGATCCCGTGACGTGCGTCGACGAGGATCACGGCGAGCTGGCAGTTGGAGGCGCCCGTGACCATGTTGCGGGTGTACTGCACGTGACCCGGGGTGTCGGCGATGATGAACTTGCGACGTGCCGTGGAGAAGTAGCGGTAGGCGACGTCGATGGTGATGCCCTGCTCCCGTTCGGCCTTCAGGCCGTCCATCAGCAGGGCGAGGTCGATGTCGCCGCCGGTCGTGCCGGAGGTCACCGAGTCCGACTCGAGCGCGGTCAGGTGGTCCTGGTAGACCATGTTCGAGTCGTGCATGAGCCGACCGATCAGGGTCGACTTGCCGTCGTCGACGCTCCCGCAGGTCAGCAGCCGCAGCAGGTCCTTGCGTTCGTGCTCGGCGAGGTAGGCCTCGATGTCGCTCGCGATGAGCTCGGACTGGTGGGCCATCAGAAGTACCCCTCGCGCTTCTTCTCCTCCATCGAGCCGGACTGGTCGTAGTCGATGACGCGTCCCTCCCGCTCCGAGCGGGTCGCCAGCAGCATCTCCTGGATGATGTCGGGCAGGGTCGTCGCCTCGGAGGCCACCGCGCCGGAGAGGGGGTAGCAGCCGAGCGTCCGGAACCGGACCCAGCGGTCCTCGGGCTCCTCGCCCGGGTCGAACCGGAACCGTTCGTCGTCGACCATGATCAGGACCCCGTCGCGCTCCACCACCGGTCGCGGCGCCGAGTAGTACAGCGGCACGATCGGGATGTTCTCGAGGTAGATGTACTGCCAGATGTCCAGCTCGGTCCAGTTCGACAGGGGGAACACGCGGATCGACTCGCCCCGCCGTACGCGGCCGTTGTAGAGGTTCCAGAGCTCGGCCCGCTGGTTCTTCGGGTCCCAGCGGTGACTGGACGTTCGAAAGCTGAAAATCCGTTCCTTCGCGCGGCTTTTTTCCTCGTCGCGCCGCGCGCCGCCAAAAGCTGCGTCAAAGCCATGCAGATCAAGTGCCTGCTTCAGCCCTTCGGTCTTCCACATATCCGTG
>SKTG01000505.1 GCA_007118045.1 Nitriliruptoraceae bacterium | reverse complement strand
CTCGTCCGCGGATCCGGAGCACGCACCGACCTCACCACGATCGAAGCCCTGGTGACCACGGCGGAGACCGACGGAGACGTCGTGGTCTTCGTCGACTACCTCCAGAAGGTGGCCGTGCACCCGGAGCCGGCGGAGGAGGCCGAGAAGATCACCCGGGTCAGCGAAGGGCTCAAGGACCTGGCATTGGAGCACGACCTCGCGGTGGTCGCGCTGGTCGCCGCCGACTGGGACGGCCTCCGAGCCGGTCGGACCCGCCTGCACCACCTGCGCGGATCCTCGGCGCTCGCCTACGAGTGCGACGTCGCCGTTCTCCTCAACGACAAGTTCCGCTCGGTCTCCAAGACCCACCTGGCCTACGACACCGTGAAGGCCGAGTCCTTCAAGCACCAGGTGATCTTCAGCCTGGAGAAGAACCGCGGCGGTCCCGCCATGGTCGACATCGAGTACCGCAAGGACTTCGAGCACTACCGCTTCGTGCCCGAGGGCCGCTACGTCGTAGAACGTCTCGTCGACGACCGGCTCGAGGCGGAGTGATCGCCGTCGGCTGATCGCCAAACCGCCGCGGTTCAGTCGGTCGGAAGTGGCAGGTCTTCCCCTGCGGCGTCCTTGAGCGTCAGCTCGTCGAACCGGGCGAAGACGTCAAGCGCCAGCTCCTCATGGCGGACCGCGATCGTGAGGGTCCGGCGCGTGCCGTCCGGTGCGCTCGAGCGCCCCTGCAAGCTGAACCGTGGCCCCCAGGAGCCCGGCCGAGGCTCGGGCAGCCCGAACAGCGGGCCCGACACCGGCGCGCCATCGAAGGCCGCCACGACATCGACCAGTTGCTCCTCACCGAACTCGAGCAACTCGCGCTCCTCCTCCGTTTCCCGGCGAAGGGAGGCGAGGATCGTCGAGACCGGGAACCCCAGCACCTGGATGCGACGATCCCCCTCGGCTTCCCCGTTGCCGCCGGATGGCCAGGGGTAGCGCTCCGCCGTGGGCTCGAAGGTGCAGGCGAGCACGCGGTAGCGCGTGTCGAGCTCCACGCCCCACAGCCGGGCGCCCTCGAGGACCGGCTCGAGCCGGTCGGGCTCGACGGGCGCTCCCCCGCCGTCGCCGCCGGGCGCTCCGGCCAACCCACCGAACACATCGTCCACGTACCTCGCTCCCGGTCGTCTCGGCCGGCCACCCTACGCTCCCACCGGACCTGAACGGGAGCGAGGACGCGTGACCTCGAGCGGCCACGGACGACGGGACCGCTGGCTGGCCCTCGCCGTGCCGCTCGTGCTGGTCGCGGTCGCGGTCACCCAGGTCGTCACCGCCAGCACGCAGGAGCTGACACCCTGGCGCGGTGCCGGGTTCGGCATGTTCTCCACCCTGGACGGTCACAGCCTCCGCGTGGTCCGGCTCACGATCGAGGACGACGCGGGCCGGTCGTGGCCGGTCGACGTCACCTCCGTCGAGGACGCCCCCGACACCCACGCCCGGTTCGTCGAGGCCCGCGCGTTCCCCACCGAGCGTCGAGCCGGGGCGCTCGCCTCGTCGCTTGCCGACGCCGACCTGGTCGTGGTCGGCGACACCGTCCACGTCGCCGACGGCCTCGCTGCACGCGACGAGGACGTCGCCGTGCCGGCGCTGTTCGACGAAGCACGCACGGTCACCCTCGAGGTCTACCGGCTCGAGCTCGACCAACCCTCCGGCCGTGTGACCCGGCACGAGGTGGCTGCTCGGACGGTGACGCCGTGACGAGCCCCATCGACCCCGGACCCGAGGGCGCCCTCCAGGACCGTGGCCCCCTCCGCCACGACGCCGGCGACCGGACCCAGCCGAGCGGGTGGTGGCATGGTGGTCCGAAGCGGCGCTGGATCACCGAACGGGTCGCACGGCGCCCCGTGGTCGTGGCCCTGCTGACGCTCGGCACCTTCATGGGCTCCCCACCGCGCGGCACGACGCTCGTCGCGCTCGTCGTCGCGGGTGCCATGGTCGTCGCCGCACCGTGGGTCGCCCACCGCTGGTGGGCCTGGGCCTCGCTGTTGCTGCTCGCCGCCTGGGGCACGCTCGTGACCGCGCCGTGGCTCGACCTCGACAACCACCACGTGCTCAAGCTGTACTGGCTCGCCGCGCTCGCTCTCACCTGCGTCGCCCACGACCCGCGCGCGACGCTGGCCCGCGCCGCACGGCTGCTGATCGGGTTCGTGTTCGCGTTCGCCGTGCTGTGGAAGCTGCTCACCCCCGACTTCGCCAGCGGCGAGTTCCTGACCTACATCCTGTCCACCGACCGCAACGCCGACCGCGTCGCCGCCGCCGTCGGCTGGCACGACCCCGAGGTGACCGCCGAGAACCGGCAGGTCATCGGCGAGCTCCGCCGGCACGTGGCGAGCGCCCCCGAACCGGTCGAGCTCACCGTCCCGGAGCGCACCCAGGCCCACGCCCGCACGCTGTCGCTGGCCGCGCTCGCGCTCGAGGCGGCGGTTGCCCTCATGTTCCTGATGCCGCTACGAGGACGCTGGCGCCTCGCTCGGGAAGCCACGCTGCTGACGTTCCTCGCGACCACCTACTCGGTGCTGCCGGTCTTCGGCTTCGGGGGTCTCCTGGCGGCGATGGGGCTCGCCCAGTCCGATCTCACCGACCGACGGGCCATCACGCTCTACGTGAGCGCCTGGGCGGTCGTCGGCCTGGCCACCGTCCCCGCCCTCGGGCTGTTCGGCTGAGCACGGCCCGGCGGCTGGCCGCGGCCATCCGTCCCGGAGGCGGCGTCTACGCTCGGCGCTCCGCGCCGACATCGCACAAGCCTCGCGCCGAGCGCACCACCCCGCACGCCCACCGTCCCGCCGTCTCTGGAGCCGCTCGTGGCCCGTCTGCCTGCCGTGCACGTCACCACCGACGACCTGGCCGACCTCGCCGTCGATGCGCTGATCGTCCCGGTCTTCCGGGGCGCGATCGAGGCGCCCGGCACCGACCAGGCCCTGCGCGCGCTCGGGCTCGAGGAGATCCCCCGCGACCACGGCTTCCGCGGCAAGCTCGGCGAGGTGCTCCACCTCGCCGCTCCCGGGCAGCCGTGGGGCCGCGTCACCCTGGTCGGACTCGGCCGGCTCGACCAGCTCTCCGACGAGACTCTGCGCCGTGCGGCGGGCTCCGCCATCCGTGCCGTGCGCGAACGCGCGGCCACCGTCGCGACCACCCTGGTCCTGGTCGACCCCTCCGACGCCGCGATCCGCGCGGTCGCCGAGGGAGCGCTGCTCGGCGCCTACCGCTACGACGAGGTCCGCACCGACCCGCCGCCGATCGCGCTGACCGACGTCACCCTGCTGGTGCCGTCGTCGCTCGCGGATCGCGCCAGCGGCCTCGTCGACCGGGCGCTGGTCCACGCACGCGCGCAGCTGGTCGCCGCCGACCTGGTCTCCGCGCCCCCGAACCGGCTCGGCCCCGTCGAGGTCGCGGACCGGGCCCGCGAGCTGCTGCCCGACGCGATCGACGTCGAGGTGTGGGACGAGGACCGCCTCGGCGAGGAGGGCTGCGGCGGGCTGCTCGCCGTCGGCCGTGGGTCGGCACGGCCACCTCGGCTCGTGCGCCTGCGCTACTCCCCCGCCGACCCGGTCGCGAGCGTCGCGCTCGTCGGCAAGGGCATCACGTTCGACACCGGCGGCATCTCGCTCAAGCGCCCCTCGAACATCATGGACTCCATGAAGGGCGACATGGGTGGCGCCGCGGCCGTACTGGCCGTGTTCACCGCCCTCGCGGAGCTCGAGGTGCCGGTCGAGGTCCGCGGGGAGCTGTGCCTCGCGGAGAACATGCCCGGCGCCGACGCGCAACGACCCTCGGACGTGATCACGATCCGGGACGGCCAGACCGTCGAGGTGATGAACACCGACGCGGAGGGGCGCCTGGTCATGGCGGACGGCCTCGCCCTCTCTGCGGAGGCGGACGTGGACGCCATCGTCGACGTCGCCACCCTCACCGGTGCGGCCTTCCGGGCGATCGGCAAGCGGGCCACCGCGGTGTTCAGCAACGACGACGACCTGCTGCGGCAGCTGCTCGACGCTTCCGTCCTCGCCGGGGAAGCGACCTGGCACCTGCCCCTCTGGGAGGACCTGCGCGAGAACCTCGAGTCCGACGTCGCCGACCTCGACAACATCGGCCGCGGCGACGAAGCCGGCGCCACCATGGCCGGGCTCTTCCTGCGTGAGTTCGTGGACGGCACGCCCTGGGCGCACCTCGACATCGCCGGACCGTTCTGGCAGGACGAGGACCGCTACCACCTCTCGCGGCACGGCACCGGCGTTTCGGTGCGCACGCTCCTGCGCTGGCTCGAGTCCACGACCGGCTGACGGCGTCGCCGTGGTCACGCGACCCCGTCGACGAGAGCATCACCCGTAACCAGGGCAGCAGCGCGATGGGGGTTGGCGCCTCGGTGGCCGG
>SKTG01000464.1 GCA_007118045.1 Nitriliruptoraceae bacterium | reverse complement strand
GGTGCGCTCTCGCGACCCGCACCCGCCTGCTCTCGCTGTGCCTGCCCCGGTGCGCTCTCGCGACCCGCACCCGCCTGCTCTCGCTGGGCCTGCCCCGGCGCGTTCGCGCGCTCACCGGGACGCTCCGAGACGGACCCGTCGCCCTCCGCGGCCATCGCGGAGACGACGTCGACCGGGATGGGGGTGATCGCGATCAGCGCAACGAGGATCGCGGCTCGAGCGAGGGGCGAGGGGCACCGCCGCCGAGGAGCGCGGCCACTGGATCGACGATCGTCTGACACCCGGCGTCCCGATGGTCGCGGCCTCGCGCGGAGGCCCAGGAGTCCCGGTCCGCGCCGAACCGGCGCATCGAACTCCAGCGACCCCACCCCCACAAGACCGGGCCGCGGCCGGCGCGCACGCCGCGCGACCGGGTCGCTCCCGGCCCCCTCCGAACCCGGCCTCGGCGCCCCCGAGTGGCCGAGCGACCCTCCACGGTCACCCCTCCTCGCGACCCCCGAGGTGTCGGGCGAGGAAGGTCTCGGCGGCCGCGAAGAAACGCATCCGGTTCTCGGGCTTGACGAACCCGTGCCCCTCGTCCTCGAACAGCAGGTACTCGTGATCGATGCCCCGTTCACGCAGCGCGGCGACGATCTGTTCGGATTCGGCCTGCTTGACGCGGGGGTCGTTGGCGCCCTGAGCGATCAGCAGCGGGATCGACACGTTGTCCGCCCGGGACAGCGGTGAACGTTCCCAGAGCAGCTCGGCGTCGTGCTCCGGGTGGCCGATGCGGTTGTGGAACTGCACGACCATCGGTTCCCAGTACGGCGGGACGGACTCGATGAGGGTCTTGAGGTTCGACGGCCCGACGATGTCCACGGCGCACGCGAAGCGCTCCGGCGTGAAGGTGGCACCCACCAGCGCCGCGTAGCCGCCGTACGAGCCTCCCATGATGGCGACGCGGTCCGGGTCGGCGATGCCCTCCTCGACCGCCCAGTCGACGGTGTCGAGCAGGTCGTCGTGCATGGCCGCACCCCACTCGTGATCGCCGGCGTTGACGAACGCCTTGCCGTAGCCGGTCGAGCCGCGGAAGTTGACCTGCAACACCGCGTAGCCACGGTTGGCCAGCCACTGCACCTGGCCGTCGTAACCCCACGCGTCGCGGCCCCACGGTCCGCCGTGGACGAAGAGCACGGTCGGCAGCGGACGTTCGTCGACACCCGGGGGCACGGTGAGGTAGCCCTGCAGCTGCAACCCGTCCCGGGCGGTCAGGGTGAACGGCTCCATCCGCGCCAACTCGTAGCCGCCGAGACCCGGCCGGTCCTCGAACAGGGGCGTGAGCTCCTGGCGGTCGCGGGCGTAGCGGTGGAAGCGGGTCGGCCCGTCATCGCGTTGGTAGGAGACGAGCCACTGCCGGTCGCTGTGGTCCTCGCCGAGCGGTATCAGCTCGCCGCGCTCGGCGGCGGTGAGCACGGCGACGTCCTCGGCCACCGCGGGGTCGATCACCTCGTGGTGCAACCGCTCACGCAGGACGCTGACCCACTGCACCTCGTTGCTGTCCGGGTGCAGGCGGACACCGGACACGTCGTAGTGCGGGTCGCCGGCGACGACCTCCTCCCGTCCCGTGGCCAGGTCCAGGCGCACGAGACGGCTCGAGTTGGCGCCGACCGAGCTGAGCGCGAGGAGACCGTTCCCGTCACCGGTGAACGCCAGCGGAGCGGTCATCAGCGAGTCCTCGGCGGGCACCTCGAGCAGGGTCCGCCACTCGTCGTCGTCCCCGTCGCCGTCGCGGACCACGATCGGCATCTCCCCGGCCGGACCTGGCGCCACCGCTGCGCGCACCCGCAGCTCACGGTCGGCGACGAACCCGATGTAGCCGGGGTTGTCGAGCACCTTCTCCAGCACGCCGGACGGCAGGTGCAGGCGGTAGACGTCGTGCAGTTGCGGGTCGTCGCGGTTCAGCCCGACGAGCAGCTCGTCGGGGAACCGCTTGTCGAGCGCGACCACCTGTGCCTGGACGTCGTCGAAGGGGGTCAGATCCCGGTCGCTCCCGCTCTGCAGGTCCACGGCGTGGAGCCGCCAGTTCTCGTCACCGCCCTCGTCCTGGATGTAGAGCAGGTGGCGTCCGTCGTGCGCCCACACCACGACCTGGACACCGCGGTCGCGGTCCGTCGTGACCGGCCGCGCGTCGCCGAGGTCGGCGTCGCCGATCCAGACGTTGAGCACGCCCTCGTGCGGCGCCAGCCAGGCGAGCTGCGTGCCGTCGGGCGAGATCTGCGGTCCGGTCCGCTCGGGGTTGCCGAACAGGACCTCACGCGGTACGAGCGGAACGTCGGTGGTCATCGGGGCGGGCCTTCCTCGAGGCGGTCCGGGTGCGGTCGCCCCGGGTCGTGGGCGGGGCCGAGGTCGAGCGGTGACACCGTGGGACGAGGCTGCGATGGTCGAACGGCGACGGGAGGGACGCGACGCGACGGTCGAGCGGTGACGCGGTAGGGCGAGGCTGCCAGGGCCGAGCGGTGACTCGGCAAGGCGAGGCTGCCAGGGCCGAGCGCGGCCGCCGGGTCCGCTCGCGGGGCGACGAACGGTACGCAGTAGGCTGCCGGCTCGTCGATGCCACCTCGCCCGGCTCGTCCTCGAGCTGCTCCGGAGCACCACATGCCCTCACCCGAGGTCCGGCACCGCATCGAGGAGCGGCTCGACGAGCTGCACGATCGATGCCTCCCCCAGCGGCCGGCCACGGTCGACCGCTACTACCGGTCCGGCCGCGGCTACTACCCGCCGGCCGACGCCGGGCCCGAACAGGACCTGTTCGGCGTCTCGATCGCCACCGTGGACGGACAGGTGTACGAGGTCGGCGACAGCCGGGTCCCCTTCCCCCTGCACTCCATCTCCAAGGTCTTCACCTACGCGATGGCGTTGGCGGACAACGGGCCGGAACGCGTGCTCGAACGCGTCGGTGTCGAACCGAGCGGTGACCCGTTCAACTCGCTGCGCATCGACGAGCGCGAGATGCGACCGTTCAACCCGATGGTCAACGCCGGTGCGCTCGTGACCAACAGCCTGCTCCGCGGCGTCGATCCCGACGAACAGCTGGCGAGGATGCTGGTCAGCCTGCGCGCGTTCGCGGGGCGCGAAGACCTCGAGGTCGACGAGGAGACCTTGGCCGCGGAGGTGCAGACCGCGGACCGCAACCGCGGCACGGCCTACCTGATGCGCAGCCTTGGCATCCTCGATGGTGACGTCGAGGCCATCCTGCGCCTCTACCTCCAGCAGTGTTCGGTGCACGTCACCTGCAGGGATCTCGCCACGATGGCGGCGACCCTGGCCAACGGCGGGGTCAACCCCGCGAGCGGGAGGGGCGTCGTCCCGCGGCGCCTCGTGCGTGACGTGCTGAGCGTGATGCACACCTGCGGGATGTACGACTTCGCCGGGCACTGGGCCTTCGAGGTCGGTGTCCCGGCCAAGAGCGGCGTGAGCGGCGGCCTGTTCGTGGTGATCCCTGGCAAGTTCGGGATCGGCGTGTACTCACCGGGACTCGACGTCTACGGCAACAGCGTGCGTGGGATCCGCGTGTGCAAGGAGCTCTCGGATCGGCTCGGGCTGCACGTCTTCGCTTCCGAGGAGGAGGACGCGATCCTCACCCCGACGGCTCCCGCGCTCGAGTAGCGCGCCGGCTGCCGTACTCGAGTGACCGATCGTCACTCGACCCGACGCAGGTCCGTACCCAGCTCGGCCAGCTGCTCGGCGATCAACTCGTGTCCCGCCGTGCTGGGGTGGACCCCGTCGACGGCCAGCAACTCGTCGGCCCTGGCGCTGCGGTGCCCGTCCGGACCGTGGAACGCCTCGTGCACGCTCACGAACGGGACACCGGCATCCTCGGTCGTCGTCGCGAGGTGGTCGTTGACGATGTCGAGGCGTTCGCGGAGCGCTCGCGCGACGCGACCCTCCCCGTCGAGCAGAGCCGGGCGCGGGATGTCCATCGCACGCACGCCCGCCACGTCGCCGTTGGTCACCTCCACGAGCTCGGCGAGCAGCTCGTCCCAGGTCGCTTCGACGTCGGCGACGGCGGTGTCGAGGCACTCGGCGACGTCCCGGCGACAGGTGGCGTCACCGAGCTGGCGCAGCCCGCCCACGAGGTCGTTGCCCCCGGCGTTGAGGGTGACCACGTGCGCGTCGGCGACGCTCGTGCGCACGGTGTCGTCGCCACGCAGTTCGCTCAACAGGTCGTCGGTCGTCCACCCGTCGGTGGCGACACGCGTCACGATGACCTCGGTGCCGATCTCCTCCTCCAGCCAGACCGCGTACTCGTCGACGTAGCTCGTGTCGGCACCCGTCCCCACCGCGATGGAGTCACCCAGCGCGACGTAGCGGACCTCGGACGGCGCAGCCGCCGCGGTGGCCTCCCCGGCCTCCTCCTCGGCTTCCGCGGTCGGCTCGGAGCTCGTCGCGTCGTCGGCTGCCGGGTCGCCGGCGCCGGCGTCGGGATCGGGGTCCGGCGGTGATCCCGCCTCGGCGCCGCCGTGAGAGCTCCCGTCGCCCGGGCTCCCGGCATCGGAGCTCCCAGAGCCCGCGGCCGCGTCGTCCGAGTCGAGCGCGTCGTCCGCAGCGTCCTGGCTGGACCCCTCGTCGGCGACGGTCCGCTCGTCGTCACCGCCGGCACCGTCGTCGCCCGCGCTACAGGCGGCGAGCACGAGGAGCACGCACGCGGCCAACGCGTGCAGGACGGAACGAGGTGGGCCGGACACGGGCCGACGGTACCGGCGTGCCGGGGACGGCCCGTCGCGTCGGGCCGTGACGCGCGAGCGTCGGCGGGACCGAACCGGGCGGAACCGAACCGCCGCCGCAACCCCGGGCGGAGTGGCCGTCGCCCACGACGGGTCGGGGTCGGACCTGCCGCCCCGGGCCCCCGGACGCTCACGGCCAACTAGCGTCGTGGGTCGGGTGAGCGGACGGAGCCGTCGACGCACCCGCCCCCGGCCGCCGACGAAGGAGCCGACGTTGAGCCTGCCGCACCGTCCTGGCCGCACCTACACGTCCCGGACCTTCCCGGTGGTGCCACCGATCTACCAGTCGACGACCTTCGAGCTCGACGACGCAGCCTACGAGGACATCCAGGGCACTGGAGGGCTCCACGAGACCTGGTACTCGAGGTTCTCCAACCCCACGGTCCAGGCGGCCGCCGACACGGTCGCGGCTCACGCCGGCGCACGGCACGGGATGATGACCTCCAGCGGCATGGCCGCCATCGCCACCACGCTGGTCACGTTGCTCCGGGGCGGGGACACCCTCGTCGCGTCCAAACAGGTCTACGGGGACACGAACGACCTGATCGAGCGCGATCTCCCACGTTTCGGCATCGAGGTCATCCGTATCGACGCATGGGACAGCGAGGCGTGGCGCGACGCCATCGAGACGCATCGCCCCACGGTCGTCTACGGCGAGACGCTCTCCAACCCGCAACTGCGCCTCATGGACATCCCGACGGTCGCCGAGGCAGCACACGCCGTGGGTGCCAAGCTGGTCGTCGACAACACCTTCGCCACCCCGTTCTGCACGCGGCCGCTGAGCATCGGGGCCGACGTGACGATCGACTCCGCGACCAAGTTCCTCTCCGGGCACTCCGACGTGATCGCCGGCGTCGTCTGCACGGACGACACCGAGCTCCTCGAGGAGATCCAGCGCCGGATGATCACGTTCGGCGGGTCGCTCGACCCCCACGCCGGCTACCTGGTCTGGCGCGGCCTCCAGACCTTCGAGGTCCGCCTGCGCGAGGCATGCCGGACGGCCCGCGGGCTGGCGGAGACCCTGGTCGACGAGACGGGCGTGCTCGGCGTCGTCTACCCGGGGCGCGACGACCACCCGGACGCCGCGAGCGTGGCCCCCCGGGTGATGCCCGAGGCGCGGGGAGCCATGGTCACCCTCGTGCTCGACGGTGGCGACGAACGGGCGCTCGAGGTGATCCGCAACCTGCGGGTGGCCACCGAGGCGACCAGCCTCGGCGGGGTCGAGACCCTCGCGAGCCTGCCGTTCAACTCCTCGCACTTCAACATGAGCTCCGAGGAGCGCCTGGCCGCGGGCATCCTGCCCGGCATGCTGCGGCTCTCGGTCGGCCTCGAGGGCGAGGACCGCATCCGCGAGGACGTCCGCCAGGCGATGAAGGCCGCGGACGGCGCCGGCTGATCACGGCGCCCTCGGGCCGGCCGGATGGCCCGGGACGTGGTCACGCCTCCGCGTCGACCTGCATCTCGCCGAGCAGCGACCAGTCGTCCTGATCGAGCTCGGCGTTGATGACCTGCGGGGTGCGGGTGAGGTTGGGCGGCAGGGTCCGCTGCGCTTCGCGGAAGTGCTCGGACTGCACGTGTGCCGCACCGGCCTCGCCGTCCCGGAAGGCCTCGACGAGCACGTACTGCGTCGGGTCCTCGACGTCCCGCGACCAGTCGAAGAACAGGCACCCGGGCTCGTCCCGGGTCGCCCTGGTGAAGTCCTCGGCGATCCGGGGCCACTCGTCGGCGTGCTCGGGCCGGACCTGGAACCTCGCGGTGATGAAGATCATCGGCGTATCGTCCTCGTCGTTCGAAGGCTCGGAGGTCGCCCGGTCGGGGCCCTCCTCGATCGCCGGAGCCTAACGGGGGCCGTGTGCCGGGACCTCGTCGCGGCCGGGCCGGTCCTCGACCCTCGCTGTGCGTTCCACGAGGTCGACCAGGCGTCCCCGGTCGGCGCGCAGGCGGGCACGATCGCCTCGCCGCTCCACCAGGGTGATCCACCCGCGCCAGGTCCGCCGGACGGCCACGGCCTGCTCGAGCGCGCGGACGGCCACGAGACCGAGCACCGGGCTCGCCGCGACGATGCCGATCCGTGCCGGCCAGCTGTCCCACGGGGCGAGCCAGGCCGCCAGCACCCACGCGGTGGGGAACAACGCGACCCCGGCCAGCAGCCGCGCGCTCGCCGCCAGAGCCGGATCGCGCACCAGCCGGCCGGCCCAGTGGACCCCCCAGTAGGGCAGGACGTTGACGGCGGCCCCCACGAGCGCGAACGGCGCGACGAGGAGCAACGTCGCGGCGGCGCTCAGGAACAACGCGGCGAGCCGGCGGACCCGGTACTCGGCGACGAGGTAGGCGTCCCGCAGCCCCGTCAGCGACAGACCGAGCTGGTAGCGCGCCAAGGCGTCGTGGACCCGCTCGCGTTCGGGCCTCGGTGCCCGCACCAGTCGCCCGGCGAGCTCCTCACGCGACACCAACGGCACCGGCCGCGGAGGCAGCCGGTCCGGGTCGCGTAGCGCCACCTCGGCGGCGGTACCGAAGACGGCGGCCTCGTGCTCGTGCTCGTACATCGGCGCCGCGTCGCCGAGCCGGCGCTCGATCTCGGCCGTGAGCCGCTGCACCACCTCGACGTCGTCCTCCGTCGCGTCGTCGAGCCCGAACCGGGCCAGCTCGACGTCCAGGTCGATGGGCACGCCGATCCGCACCAACGCGCGCGAGCGCAGCGCCACCTTGTCCTCGTAGAAGAGCCCGACCGGCACGATCGTCAGCCCCCGGGCACCGGCCACGCGCGCCCCGAGCGCGATGCGGGCCGCGCCGGTCCGCAACTTGCGCAACCGGGGCGCTCGGGACAGCCCGCCCTCCGGGAACAGGGCCACCGCCCCACCCCGGGCGAGCTGCTCGTGGCATGAGAGGAACGCCGAGTGGTTGCCGCCCGTGTCCCCGCCGTCCTGTGGCCGGGTGACGGGGACCATCCCCGCCAGCCACAGGAACGGGCGCGCCCACGCTGGACGCCAGAGCGCGGCCTTCGCGACGAACCGCGGCAGCCGCCCGAGCGCGTGCATGACGAGCACCGCGTCGAGCAGGGCGTTGAAGTGGTTCGCGACCAGGAGCAGGGGCCTGTCCTCCGGCACCTGCTCGCGGCCGACGACCTCGAGGTCCCGGAAGAAACCGCGCAGGGCGAGGCGGGCGATCCCGGTCAGGGTGCGGTCGATCATCGCTCGCATCCCGAGCAGGGTAGGGGCATCCGCCGGCCGGGGATCGGCGAGGTCCTGCGCAGCCCGGGCCGGGCACCTTCCGGCGACGCGGTTCGCGTCTGGTCACCCGACCAGGACCGAAACTGTGGTCGTCCGACGTCACCCCCTTCCCCGAAGCGTGGAGATCGGCCCTCAAGTTCGGCGGCGACCTGTCGAAGCAGGGGGCCGGGGGCACTACCGAGCGCGCACCGCGTACCGGCACATCAGGGGCTACGACAGGAAACCGCCATGGCAACCACCCGTCGCGACGTCCGCACCGCGCTGGTGCTCGTGTTCGCGCTCCTGATCGCCTTCGTCCAGCACCCACCCGGAGCCGTGGCGACGACCGCCGACGGTGTCTCCGTGGTCGTCGACGCGGCGTCCGTGGACCTCGCGGCGGAGGCGGTGGCCGAGGTCGGCGGGACGGTGGAGACCGAGCTGCCGATCGTCGGCGGCGTCGCCGCCGAGCTCCCGGCGGACGCCGCTGCGGCGCTGTCGGCCAGGGACGACCTCACGGTCGTCGACGACGCGCCGATGGGCTTCACCGCATCCGACCTCGCGACCGCGGAGGCAGAGGAGGGCAGCGGTAGCAAGCAGTTCGCGGCCCTCAACCCGGGCGACGACTGGTCGACGGAGACCGGCGCGGGCGTCGGGGTCGCGCTGATCGACACCGGCGTGGCGGAGACGCCCGCCCTCGAGGGCCGGGTCGTGCACGGCCCCGACTACAGCGGTGAGGCCGACGGCGTCGACCGGTACGGCCACGGCACGTTCATGGCGGGCCTGATCGCCGGCAACGGCGACGCGGTCGAAGGCGGGTACAGCGGGGTGGCACCGGGCGCCCACATCGTGTCCCTGAAGCTGGCCGGTCGCGACGGTGAGACCTCGCTGTCACGGGTCCTCGACGCGATCGGCTGGGTCGTCGTCAACCGGGACGAGTACGGCATCCGGGTCCTGAACCTCTCGATCGGCGTCCCGACCAACCGGGCGCCCCAAGCCGACCCGCTCTCCGCCGCCGTCCAGGCCGCGTGGGCGTCGGGCATCACGGTCGTCGCTGCCTCCGGCAACGAGGGCGAGGGTGTCGTCACCTCCCCGGGCCGGGATCCCTGGGTGATCACCGTGGGGGCCACCGCCACCAACGGCACCGCCCACACCGCCGATGACACCGTCCCGGACTGGTCCGGTAGCGGCCGCGTCACCAACAACCACAAGGCCGAGCTGCTCGCCCCGGGCATGGACGTGGTCTCCCTGCGAGCGCCGGACTCCGCGATCGACGAGGAGTACCCGGACGCGCGCATCGGCGAGGACCACTTCCGTGGCAGCGGCACCTCGATGTCCACGGCGCTCGTCTCCGGCGCGGTCGCCGCGCTCGCCGAGTTCCGCCCCTACGCCACCCCGGACGACCTCAAGGGCTCGCTGGTCAGGACCGGTGCGGAGATCGCCGGCACCCCGGCCCGCGCGGTCGACCTGGCCGCGGCGGACGCCGCCGAGGCGGACCTCGACTGGCGGCAGGACCACCACCTCGCCACCCGCGCGGTCAGCCCGGGCGCCAAGGGCAAGATGCCCTGGTCGGAGCCCGGCGCGCCGGCCCCGGAGGAGACCTGGCAGCGTTCGTCCTGGGCCGACGGTGAGTGGCAGCGCTCCTCCTGGGCCGACGTGGAGTTCACGCGCAGCTCGTGGGCGGGCATGTCCTGGGCGGACGTCGACCTGACCCGCAGCTCCTGGGCCCGGTCGTCGTGGGCCGAGGCGAACTTCGCCCGGTCGTCGTGGGCGGACGCGCACTTCACGCGCTCGTCGTGGGCGCGTTCGTCCTGGGCCCGCTCGTCGTGGGCCGGCGAGGCCTGGACGCGGTCCTCGTGGGCACGGTCGTCGTGGGCCGGCGATCAGTGGTCGCGGGTCGGGTGGGGCGAGCCCACGTGGGACGGGCCGGAGGGCTCCTGACCCTGCACCCTCCTCGGGTCGCGCGACGCCGCCGGGTCACGACGACCCGGCGGCGTCGTCCTGTCGCGGTGGCGCGGCGCCGCGTGGGAGGCGGTGTGCTCACCGAGCCTGGCGGGACAGCACGTCGAGCTGCGCCGAGGCAAGCGGCAGCGGACCGGGACGGGCCAGGTGGTAGCCCTGCCCCCAGGGCACATGGAGGCTGCGCAACGTCCGCAGCTCGGCGTCGGTCTCGATGCCCTCGGCCACGATGGTGGCGCCGATCTGCCCGGCGAACTGCACCATCGCGGTGCCCAGCGCGTGACGGGCCGGGTCGCCGTCGATGCCGCTCGTCAGGAAGTTGTCGAGCTTGAGGATGTCGGGACGCAACCGCAGGACGTGACGGAAGCCCGCGTAGCCGGCGCCCGCGTCGTCCACCGCGATACGGATCCCTCGGGCCCGGTAGGTGTCCAACGCGGCGACCAGGCCCGAGTAGTCGTCGACCGGGGCGTGCTCCGTGAGCTCCAGCACGATCCGCTCGCCCGCGACCTCGTCGAGCACCCGGAGCAGCTCCGGTTCCAACGCCGTGCTCGGCGACACGTTCACGGCGAGGAACACCCCGTCACCCACCTGTGGCAGGCACGACAGGGCGGCGCGCACCGCCGAGAGCTCCAGCTCCCCACCGCGTTCCACGCTGGCAGCCTCGCGGAACCACTCGTCGGGAGCCCGCACCGGCTCCCGATCGAAACGCGCGAGCGCCTCCAGACCGAGGATCCGTCCGCCGTGCAGCTCCGCGATCGGCTGGAAGACCATCCGCGGGCCACCCGCGGCCAGCACCTCGTCGATGCGGCGTTCGAGCCGGCGTCGCTGCTCGGCCGCGCGCTCCTCGTCCTCCTGCCGAGCCGCGATGTGGTCCTGCAGGACCCGGTTGTGCCGTTGCAGGGCGGTGTGCAGGGCCCGGGCCTGGAGCAGGTTGCGGACGCGCAGGAGCACCTCGACGTGATCGAACGGCATCGTGAGGAAGTCCGTCGCACCCGCGGAGAGCGCTTGGTCCCTGACCTCGTTCTTGACATCACCGGTCAGGATCACCATCGGCAGGAAGGTGTCGTTCGACAGGGTGTCGTGCATCGCGGCCATGACCTCGAAACCGTCGAGGTGGGGCATGTGCAGGTCGAGCAGCACCAGGTCCGGCTCGAACTCGCCGAAGCGGCGGATCGCATCACGCGGATCGGTCTCGCAGACCACCTGCTCCAGACCGGCGGACCGCAGCATCCGCTCCAGCAGCGCGACGTTGATCTGCTGATCGTCCACGACGAGTACCCGCGCATCACGGTGCTGCCGCAGCAGCTCGCTGCGGTCGTCTCGGGCTCGTTGTGCATCCATCTACGGGCTCCCTCCCGGTGCAGGCTAGCCCTCCCGCTCGCGTCACCCGGGATGAGCTGGTCGTCGAAGGGGATACGTGACTGCTCCGGTCGGACGTCGAAGTATGGCCTCGACGGAGCATGCGACCGTATAACGTCGGCCTCCGCGACGGCGTGCTCCGCGCTGGGAGGGCCGGTCACAGGGAGATCCGATGACGGCTGAACGGCCGCGACGCATCGGTCCGCCCGACCGGCGGGCCCAGCGTCTGCGTCCGTTCCTGGCCGCGTGCTCCCTGCTCGCCGGCGCCGTCGCCGTCTCGATCGCGATGTACGGACCCTCCAGCGAGGAGCCGGCCCCGCCCCTGTGGTTGCTCGCCGCGCTCTGGGCCACCGTCCTGGCGGCGGGCACGACCAAGGTCGGCCTGCCCGCGCGCGGCATCGGCGGGGTCCCCGAGCACACGACCCTGCTCGAGATCGGGGCGGTGCTCGTGATGGTCTTCCTGCCGCCCGGGTGGGCGGTGCTCGTGGCGGTCTCGGCCAGCCTCGTCTTCGAGATCGTCGTGCACCGCCACGCGCCACGGAAGGTCGTGTTCAACACGGCGTCGGAGGCGTTGAGCATCGCCCTCGGCGGAGCGACCTACCACGCGCTGGCCGGACCGGGGTTCGACGCCTCCCTCGGCGCCATCCTGGCCGGCCTGCTCGCCGGCGTGGTGTACATCCTCGTCAACCTCGGCATGATGGTGCTGCTCAGCGCGGTCCTCTCCAGCGCCGCGCTGGACGCCCTCCGGGGTGAGGAGACCGTGTCTTCCCTCCTCGTCAGCAGCGGGATCGCCACGACCGGGGTGATGACGGCGGTCCTGGCCGCCGCGGCCCCGTGGGCGCTGCCCCTCGTGGCGGTCCCGACGTTGCTCGACTTCCTGCGGGCGCGGGGGCGCCAGGAAGGGCTGGAGCTGGCCGCCTCCAAGCAGGCGGCCGAGCAGGCGAACCGTGCCAAGAGCGAGTTCCTGTCCAGGATGAGCCACGAGCTGAGGACCCCGCTCAACGCCATGCTCGGCTACGGGCAGCTGCTGGAGGCCGACGGCCGCCTCGACGCTGACACGAAGGAGAGCGTGCAGGTCATCCTGCGGTCCGGGTGGCACCTCCGCCAGATCGTCGACGAGGTGCTCGACCTCAGCCAGATCGAGGCGGGCCGCATGACGCTCTCCATGGAGCCGGTGCGGCTCGCGGACGTCGCCGCGGAGAGCGTGGACCTCGTGGCTCCGCTGGCGAGCGCGCGGACGGTGGAGATCGCGCTCACCGGGGACGAGCTGGAGCTCTTCGCGTACGCCGACCACCAGCGGTTGCGGCAGGTGCTGATCAACCTGCTCAGCAACGCCGTGAAGTACAACCACGAGGGCGGAAGCGTGACCGTGATCATGGACCGCGGCGACGGGCAGGTGGTCGTGGACGTCGTCGACACCGGGCCGGGGCTCGCACCGGAGGATCTCGATCGCCTCTTCGTGCCCTTCGAACGGCTCGCCCACGATCGCTCCGAGGTGGAGGGCAACGGCCTCGGTCTGTCCGTCACCCGGCGCTTCGTCGAGGCCATGGACGGAGAGATAGAGGTGACGAGTGCGCTCGGGGAAGGCAGCACCTTCACCGTCCGGCTGCCCGACGCGGAGATGCTGGACCTCGACTCGACGAAGCGGGACCGCTGACCCGCCGGCTCACGATCGTCCGCGTGCCGCTCCCGGCCACGGTCCCCGGCACCGACCGTCCGCGTGCTGCTCCCGAGCCACGGTCTCCGGCACCGACCGTCCGCGTGCTGCTCCCGGGTCGCGACCCGCCAGGCACCGCCGCTTCCCACCGCATCCGGTGGGAACCGTCACTCGCGCCGTTCGCTCGGACGCCGACCACCCCCGCTCCTCCCCACTTGCCACCACATCCGGTGGGAACCGTCGCTCGCGCCCGCTAGCACGATCCCGCGACCTGGCCTCGGCGCTCCTCGACGGCCTCCTCGGACCACACGCAGCCACGGCCGTGGTTCACGCCCCGGCGGGGTCCGCCCCGGCGCCGGTGACCTCGTCCAGGGTGGCGACCTCGTGGAGCGCAGCGGCCGCTGCCCGCAGGATCGGCACGGCCAGGAGCGCGCCGGTGCCCTCCCCCAGTCGCAGCCCGAGGTCCAGCAACGGGCGCAGACCGAGCTGGGCGAGCGCCACGTCGGCGCCCGGTTCCGTGGACCGGTGACCGGCGAAGAGGTGGTCGGCCGATGCCGGAGCGATGGCGGCGGCCGCGAGTGCAGCCGCACCGGCGCTCACCCCGTCGAGCAGGACCGGGACGCGCGCTGCCGCCCCGGCCAGGATCACCCCCACCAGCGCGGCGTGCTCGAGCCCACCGACGCCGGCGAGCATGTCCCACGGCCCGTCCTCGCGGTGGCGTGCGACCGCCGCGGCCACCGCGGCGACCTTCCGGCGCATCGTCGCGTCGTCGACCCCGGTACCCGGCCCGGTCACCTCGTCCGCGTCCCGCCCGGCGAAGGCCGTGACCAGCGCGGCCGCCGCCGTGGTGTTGGCGATGCCCATGTCGCCGGTGACCAGCAGGTCCACTCCCTCACCGAGCAGCTCCTCGGCCGAGGCGACCCCCGCCAGCACCGCGTCGGTGACCTCGCGTGATGTCATGGCGGGTTCGACGCTGAGGTCGCGGGTCCCGGGGGCGACGTTGGCGCGACACAGCCCGGGTCCGTCCTGCACCGGCGTCGCCAGTCCGACGTCGAGCACGCGGACCCGGACGCCCGTGACCCCGGCGAAGGCGTTCGCGGTCGCACGGCCTTCGCACAGGGTCCGCACCATCGCCGCCGTGACCGTCTGGGGCCAGGGGCTGACCTGCTGTGCGTACACGCCGTGATCCGCGGCGGCGACCACCAGTCCCGGGTCGTTCGGGACGGGAGGTGGGCAGTCCCCGGCGATGGCGGCCAGCCGCGCCCCGACGTCCACCAGCTCGCCGAGCGCGCCCGGCGGTACCGCCAGCTCGGCGAACCTCCGACGGGCGGCGTCGGCGGCACGCGGGTCGGCACCGGTGATCCCGTGAACGAGCGTCGTCAACCGTGACGAGGAGCCCATCAGCGTGCATCCTGACCGGTACGGGCTCCCGCGCGGGCGGCCGCCTCGACGAGACGTCGGGCGACCTGTGGGGCACCGACCCAGCCGCCGTGCACGTAGCTCGCGTGGACACCACGCACGACGAACCCCTCCTCCCCCTCGTGATCCGGCGTCCGGATCTCCCAGGCCGCCGGCCGACCTGCCCGCGGGACGACCGTCGTGCGGTGGAACTCGTGGCCGCGCAACTGCGTCCCGGCCGGCCCGAGCGGGGTGTCCACGGTCGTGCGCACCTCGCGGTAGCCCAGGGTCAGACCGTCCGTGAAGCTGGCGCTGGCGTCGAGCAGGCCGACCATCGGCCGACCGTCGAGGTCACGGCACAGGTAGAGCAGGCCTCCGCACTCCGCCACGATCGGGGCGCCGGCGGCCGCCAGATCGCGCAGCTGCGCGGCCAGCCGAACGTTCGCGGCCAGCTCCGGCGCGTGCACCTCCGGGAAGCCGCCCCCCAGATAGACCCCGGCGGAGCCCGTGGGCAGGGACTCGTCGGCGAGGGGGTCGAAGGCCACCACCTCGGCACCGGCAGCCGTCAGCAGCTCCCGGTGCTCCTCGTAGACGAAGCTGAAGGCGCGTCCCCCGGCCACCGCGATCCGTGGCCGCCCCGCGACCGGGTGGCCGACCTCGCGCGCCGGCGACCACGGCACCGCGGGGGATCCCGGTGCGGTCCGAGCGAGC
>SKTG01000507.1 GCA_007118045.1 Nitriliruptoraceae bacterium | reverse complement strand
CCCGGAGGCCGACCCCTCGTGACCACCCGGGTCCCCGCCCCGTCGCCGCGTCGGGGCCGAGGCGACCCACCGGCCCACCCGTCCGTGCCTCCGGCGGGGCCGGCGGTCCGGCCGCTCAGGGCGCCCGTCAGGTCCACAGCCTTTCCAGCCGGACGTCAGCCCCATGACCTTGACGCGAGCTCGACGAGCTTCGCTGGCCGTCGCTGGCCGGGTGACGCGAGGCGGGCGCCCTGGCGATCCGTCCCCGATGCGTCGTACGAAGGAGCGCGGCTCGGAGGCCGGGACCGGTACGATGGGCTCATGAGCGATCCCATGAGCACCCAGACCGGTTCCACGGCCGTCGCCGAGGTCAGTGAGCGACGCGGCTGTACCCGTTGTGACGGTGAGCAGCACCTGCTCGGGGGCTCGTCGGGTTTCGGCAAGTACCGGTGTGATCACTGCGAGATGGTCGTCGGCTTCGATCTGGAGTCCGACCCGGCCGAGTTCGTGATCGACCGCGGGTTGCCGGGTCGGTACTCGAAGGAGATCTACGGGGGCCGCCTGTCGCTCACGGAGCGCCGGCTCCCCTGAAGCCTCGCGGTCCGCTCGCCGTCCGCGTCCACGTGGGCGGCGTCTCTCGTGTCGCCGCGGCTCGGCACGTGGTTGGCCCGGGGCTCCCACCTCCGCCTAGCCTGCCCGCTCCCCGGACCGTGACACGCCGATGACCGCCAGCGAGCTGACCTGCGTGGACTGCGGCGCGACGTTCACGCCACCGTCCACGCTGCTGGAGCGCTACCCGGGCTGGACCCCGAGCCGCTGCCGCCGCTGTCACCAGGCCGCCAGCGGCACGGTGAGCAGTGGCTCGCGTCGGGGCGCCGCGACGGGCTCGCGGCCCCGCGAGGGCTCGCCGTCGTCCGCGTCCTCGGCCAGGCGCACTCCCGCCGTGGGACCGGAGGAGCACCGCACGATCGCCGAGGTGCTCGAGCGGTACACGGACGGGCCCGTCGATGGCGTGTTCACGGACGGTTCCGCGATCCCGAACCCCGGTCCGGGAGGTTGGGGCGCCGTCTACGTCCGCGACGGCGAGGTCGTCGCGCAGGATCACGGGTACGAGCCGCAGACCACGAACAACCGCATGGAGCTACGGGCCCTGCTCGCGGCCGTCGAGCTGGTGCCGGAGGGCACGCCCGCCCGGATCCACACCGACTCGAACCTCGCCGTGCGCACCATCAACGAATGGGCCGAGGGCTGGGCCGCCCGTGGCTGGAAGCGCAAGCGCGGACCGGTCGAGAACCTCGACCTCGTCCGACCGCTCTACGAGCTGCTGCAGGAACGGCCCGAGCTCGAGGTCGTCTGGATCAAGGCGCACGCCGGCAACCGCTGGAACGAGTACGCGGACGCCCTGGCCACCGCGTGGGCACGTGACGAGCTGTGACGCGTCCCGTGGCCGAGGTCCGGAGCGCCTGGCCCACCACGTCGGCGCGTGGTGCGCTCGTGGCTCCGAGCCGGGGCGTCCGTTGGCGACCGAGGACTCAGGCCCAGCCGACCGCCCTGACCAGGGCGGTCGTGCCGGCCCCGACGAGCACCACGACCGCGAACGGCGCCCGGAGCACCACCGCGACGGCGGCGGCGGCGACCCCCGCGGCGCGGGCGTCGAGCACCAGGCTCGTGTCGCTCACCACGGTCTGGGTCGCGACCAGGGCTGCCAGCAACGCCGCGGGGAGCAGGGCGGTCAGCCGGGCCGGGACCCTGGGCAGCTCGCGGCCGCTCGCGAGCACGGGCCCGACGGCCTTGACGAGGTAGGTGCCGACGGCCAGCACCAGCAGGGCCATGATCGTCGTCTGTTGGCTCATCGTCGATCCGCCCCTCCCGTGAGCGCCGCTGGGCGCTGCACGGGGGTCGATGGCTCGTGGTCCCGGAAGCGCATCGCCACGACCGCACCGAGCCCGGCCGCGATGATCGGGACGCCCGCGGGAGCGACCGGGGTGAGCGCGAGGGCGAGCAGCACGCCGGTGGCCGCGGCGACGCGCCCGGAGCGCGTGCGCAGCCACGGCGCCAGCAGGGCGAGGAAACCGGCAGGGAACGCCGCGTCCAGTCCGAGGACCTCGGGGTCGGCGAGCAGCTGCCCGCCGTAGGCCCCGATCGCGGTCGCTCCGATCCAGCCGATCACCACCGTCCAGCCGACGACCCGGAACCGTCGTGCGACGTCGTCCCGCCCATCGCCGAGCGCGAGCGCCACCGACTCGTCGACGATCAGGTAGCTGTCGAGCGCGCGCCGGCCCAACGAACCGCCCGGCAGATGCGGCGCGATCGCGACCCCGAAGGCGAGGTAGCGCAGGTTGAGCAGCAGCCCCGCGACCGCACCCGTCATCGGTGAGCCGCCGGCGGCGAGCACCCCGACGAACGCGAACTGCGAGCCACCAGCCAGCACGATCACGCTCGAGGCGGTCGCCAGCGCGGGGGACAGGCCGGCGGCCACGGCGAGCACGCCGTAGGACAGGCCGTAGGCCGCCACGGCCAGGCCCACCGGCAGCGCACGCCGGAGCACCAGGTGGGAGGTCGTCGTTCGGTTCATGGGACGCATCGTGCGGTAAGCTGTACACCATGCGGCGTCGCCGCGTCCAGTCGGCCGACCGCGACGTCCGGCCAACGGACCACCACGTGCCCCAGCGCTGCGCAGCGGTCGGCGCGACGCCCGAGCGGATCGGCGAGGAGACCCCGTGCTCGATGCCACCCCGGTCCCCGACGCCCCCGACCCGGGCGAGCTGCGACGTCGCGTCGCGACGGCGGTGCAGGAGCTGCGCAAGCGTTCCGGGCGGAGCCTCTCCGACGTCGCGACCGCCGCTGGCATCGGCAAGTCGACGTTGCACGCGATCGAGGCCGGTGACGCCAACCCCGGTATCGAGACGCTGTGGGGGCTCGCCCAGGCCCTCGGGGTGCCGTTCGGTGCCCTGCTCGACCAGCCGACGCCGATGGTCCGGGTGGTGCGGGCGGGGGAGGCCGTGCGGGTCGCCAGCGAGGACAGCACCATGGCGGCCTACCTGCTCGGCTCGACCGGCCACGTCTCGCGGGTCGAGCTCTACGACCTGCACCTGGCGACCGGCCCCGTCCGGGACGCGGACCCTCACACGGAGGGGACGATCGAGCACGTCGTGGTCACCGCCGGGCGGTTGCGGGTCGGCCCGATCGACGGTCCGGTCGACCTCGAGGTGGGGGACCTCGCGGTCTTCCCCGCGGATCGTCACCACCGGTACGAGGCGCTCGAGCCCGACACACGAGCCGTGATGCTGATCGAGTACGCCTGAGCAGCCCGTCCCTGCGCCCGCCGGCACGCGGACCCCGGGGGGAGGAGCCACGGCGCTCCGCTCGCCGCTCGCGCGCGCTGCGGCCCCCGACGGGCCGCGTCGGAGCCGGACGGGTAGCGTCGAGGGTCGCCCCGGTCCGCTCGACCGGTCGGTCGTCGCACGGGCGGAGCGTTCCCGCGTCGGCGGGTGCTCGTACGGGGCCACTCCGGTGCTCGTCACACACGACGACGCCCTGGTCATCTCGCCGCACGTTCGGTGCGGCTGCCCGCTCCTCTTCGTCGCATCCGCCGGAGTCACCGTGTCCGCCGTGTCCGTCTCGCAGGTCCGCAAGCGCTTCGGTGAGACCGAGGCGCTCGCCGGTGTCGATCTGGAGGTCGAGGAGGGCGAGGTCGTCGGGCTGCTCGGCCCCAACGGCGCCGGCAAGACCACGCTCGTCCGTGTCCTGGCCACGTTGCTGCCCCCCGACGAGGGCAGGGCGCGCATCTTCGGCCGCGACGTGGTCCGGGACGCGGACGCGGTCCGGCGCACCATCGGCCTGACCGGGCAGTACGCCGCCGTCGACGAGCTGCTCACGGGCCGCGAGAACCTGCGCATGTTCGGTGAGCTCTTCCGCCTCCCCGGCCGCATCGCGACCCGCCGCGCGGACGAGCTGCTGGAACAGTTCGGGCTCACCGACGCGGGTGACCGCCCCGCCCGCACCTACTCCGGCGGCATGCGCCGGCGGCTCGACCTCGCGTCCTCGCTGCTGGTCCGACCGCGGCTGCTGTTCCTCGACGAGCCGACCACCGGGCTCGATCCCCGCTCGCGCAACGCGATCTGGGACGTCTGCCGGGAGCTCGTCCGGCAGGGCACCACGCTGCTGCTGACCACGCAGTACCTCGAGGAGGCCGACCAGCTCGCCGACCGGATCGCGGTCATCGACCACGGTGGCATCATCGCCGAGGGGACGGGTGACGACCTCAAGGACCGCGTCGGCGGACGTGTGGTCGACATCGTCCTCGCCGATCCCGATGACCGGCCTCGGGCGCTCGACGCCGTCGCCGGCGCCGAGGCGTTACCCGATCCTCGTCGCGTGCGCGTGCCCGTGACCGACGACGCGTCGCTCGTGGCGGTCGGCGCGGTGGCCGACGCGCTGCGCTGTGCCGACATCGCCGTGCACGACCTGGGG
>SKTG01000014.1 GCA_007118045.1 Nitriliruptoraceae bacterium | reverse complement strand
TCCGACGCGGTCTTGAGCTGGTGCCAGTACGGGTACAGCAGCGGTTGCCGTGATACCCGCTCGATGCGGTCGACCTGCTCGTCGGTCAAGGCGAGCGAGGCAGCGGCGAGGTTGTCCTCGAGCTGATCGGTGGTCCGTGCCCCCACGATGAGGCTGGTGACGGCGGGGCGCCGCAGCAGCCACGCGAGGGCCACCTGCGCGGCGGAGACGCCGTGTTCTTCGCCGACCTCGACCAGCGCCTCGACCACGTCGTAGACCGCCTCGATGTCGCGGACCGGCGGTTCGCCCCACTCGGTGAGGTGACGCGACCCCTCCGGCTGCGGCTGCCCACGGCGGTACTTGCCCGACATCAGCCCTCCGGCGAGCGGGCTCCATACCAGGATGCCCAGCCCCTGATCGATGGACGCCGGCACGAGCTCGTACTCGAGATCGCGGAACGCCGGGGCGTAGAAGTTCTGGGTCGAGACGAAGCGGGGCAGCCGGTCACGCTCGCTGATGCCCAGCGCCTTCATCAGGTGCCAGGCGGAGTAGTTCGAGCAGCCCACGTAGCTGATCTTGCCCTGATCGACGAGGTGGTCGAGTGCGCCGAGGGTCTCCTCGAGGGGTGTCTGACCGTCCCATGCATGGACCTGGTACAGGTCGATGTGGTCGGTCTGCAGGCGTCGCAGGCTGGCCTCGCACTGCTGGATCAGGTGCGCTCGCGAGAGTCCCGCCTCGTTCGGCCCGTCGCCCATCGTCATCCGTGCCTTCGTGGCCAGGTAGACCTGGTCTCGCCGTCCCTTCAGCGCCTCGCCGACGATCTCCTCGGAGAGGCCGGCGCTGTAGACGTTGGCGGTGTCGATCAGGTTCACGCCCGCGTCGAGGCAGGTGTCGATCTGCGCGGACGCCTCCTCGAGGGCGGTCTCGCCGACCTGACCGAAGCGGCCCCGGCCCCCGAAGGTCATGGTGCCCATCGTCAGCACGGAGACCCTCAGTCCCGAGCGGCCCAGTTGGCGGTACTCCACGTGGTGTCTCCTGGTCGTTGCTCCTCGCGGGCGTGATCGAGCACGAGACCCCGGGTGGAGGATGCGAGACGGGCCTCGGCGCGTCCTGCGGTCTTGCCGACCTCGTGCGCAGCCGGAGTCCGGGCCACGCAAGACCACGGGGCGACGGCTGTCAAACCGCGGTGGCGCTCCGACCACGGAGCGTTGGAGCTCCGGAGGCCGTCGGCGGGGTCGACGTGCGTTCGTCGCTCACAGCAGTGCGCTGACGAGGTCGTCTCGGGTCAGCTCTCCCTCACCGCTCCAGCTTCGGCCGCTCGGACGGCGCTGCTGTGCCAACCTCCGGCGGTGCCGACGAAGGAGGGCATGTGCGGCCGAGACCGATCCTGGTGTTCGTACTCGCGCTGGTCGCGGCGACCGCGCTGGCCGTCCCCACCGCCGTGGCCACCGAGGACGCCACCGCCGTGGCCACCGAGGACGCCACCTCCGTGGCCACCGAGGACGGACGACCCCACTACGTCCGGCCGGGGGCCCCCGGGGAACCAAGCGTCCGCATCGATCCCGCGAGCATCGCGATCCCGCCGATCAGCGCGCTCGCCGAGGCCGAGGTCCACTTCCTGCAGCACATGATCCCCCATCACGGGCAGGCCCTCATGATGTCGGAGCTGGCCCCGGACCGGGTCGAGAACGAGCGGCTCCGCATCCTGGCCCACCAGATCCTCCAGGCCCAGGACGCCGAGATCGACCAGATGGCCGACATCCTCCGCCGCCACGGTCATCCGGTCCCGGACCCGCGTGACCACGAAGGCCATCACGGCATGCCGGGGATGCTCTCGCCGGAGCAGCTCGCGGAGCTGGAAGCCGCCGACGGGCAGGAGTTCGACGAGCTGTTCCTGGAGTTCATGATCTTCCACCACTTCGGTGCGCTGACGATGGTTGAGCAGCTCGAGGATGCGACCGGTCGCGTCCTCGACGCCAACGTGTCCGCGCTCGCCTGGCACATCGCCGACAGCCAGTGGACCGAGATCAAGCGCATGCGTGTCCTGCTCGAGGACATCCGCGCCGGCGCAACCTGAGCCTGATCCGCGGACGGCAGCGACGACGCTGACCTTGCGCCGCTGCGTGCGACGAGGGCGGCCTGTACGGGAGGTGAAGCAGCCAGATCGGCAAGACGGTGCCGAGTCACCCCTCGGGGGCTCGTACGCCGGTGAAGGGGCGGCACGCGGGCCATCCGTGGTCGTTCGGATGTTGGCAACCGATGCGGAGCGAGGGAGACGACATGAACGCAAGACGAACGGCACGGACGCGAGGACGGTGGGCTATCGCACTGATCGCCACCGTCGCCATGATGCTCCCGGCGGTCACCGCCACGGCAGAGCCCGATCCCCGGGAGGGTCTTGGCGCCGGATGGCTGGACGCGGAGACGGCCGAGTGGAACATGGAGCTCGTCGAGAGCGTCCCCCGGCCGACGGGCTTCGTGAACCCGTCGAACCCCGGCGACTTCTCGCTGATCAACAGTGACCTGGCGTTCAGCGACAACCACGCCTTCATGGGCAACTACAACGGGGCGTTGATCTACGACGTCAACGATCCCACGGACCCCGAGCTTCGCACCGCGCTCGTCTGCCCCGGCGGGCAGGGCGACATCTCGGTCCATGGCGACCTGATGTTCATCTCCGTGCAGCAGCTCGGAACGATCGACTGCCAGACGCTCGGCACCCCGGGTACCCAGGAGCTACGGGGCATGCGCGTCTTCGACATCAGCGACCTCGACTCCCCGGAGCAGGTGGCGACCGTCCAGACCTGCCGTGGCTCGCACACCCACACCCTGGTCGAGGACCTCAACGATCCCGACAACGTCTACATCTACGTCAACGGCACCAGCGCTGTGCGCGGGGACAGCGACGACGTCGAGGGCCTCGACTGCGCCGTCGGACCGCTCGACGACGACGGACGGCCCTCGAGCGACCCGGCCGACTTCGATGCCGACACGGAGACGGACCGCTACCAGATCGAGGTCATCCAGGTCCCGGTCGACTCACCCGAGGACGCGGAGATCGTCAACGAGCCGCGCCTGTTCGCCGACGAGGAGACCGGCAACCCGGTCGGCCTGCGTGGGCAGACCGACGCCTGTCACGACATCACCGCCTACCCGGAGATCGGGCTGGCCGCCGGCGCCTGCGAGGGCAACGGCCTGTTGATCGACATCACGGACCCGGCGAACCCGGAGCGCGTCGACTACGCCGAGAACCCCGAGTTCTTCGCCTACTGGCACTCGGCGACGTTCAACAACGACGGCACCACGGTGATCTTCACCGACGAGCTCGGTGGTGGGACGCAGCCACGTTGCCAGCCGGAGACGGGTCAGCAGTTCGGGGCGAACGCGATCTACGAGATCGAGCAGACACCCGACGGCCCGCAGATGGAGGACGACCCCACCTACTACAAGATCCCGGACGTCCAGACGGCGCAGGAGAACTGCGTCGCGCACAACGGTTCGCTGTTGCCGGTGCCCGGTCGCGACATCATGGTCCAGGCCTGGTACCAGGGCGGCGTGTCGGTGTTCGACTTCACCGACCCCAACGACCCGTTCGAGATCGCGTTCTTCGACCGTGGACCGATCGACGAGGACAACCTCGTGCTCGGCGGCCAGTGGTCGTCCTACTACTACAACGGCTACATCTACGGTTCGGAGATCGCCCGCGGACTCGACGTGTTCGAGCTGCTGCCGAGCGAGTACCTCTCGGAGGAGGAGCTCGACGAGGCGGCCGCGGTGCGGTTGCGCGACTTCAACCCGCAGGCGCAGCCCCGCATCACCGATGCGGACCGCAGCGCCTGTGCCGGGGTCGACGCACGGGACTTCCCGGACGTGCAGTTCGAGGTGCACCGGGCCAACATCGGCTGCGTGGCCGGCTACGGCATCGCACAGGGGTTCGCGGACGGCACCTTCGGTCCGGCGGCGAACGTCCGACGGGACCAGATGGCGTCCTTCATCCACCGCAAGCTGCGGGTGGCCGGGGTCGAGATGCCCGAGGTCTCCGAGCCCGCGTTCGACGACATCACGACCAACACGCACGAGCGTGCGATCAGCGAGCTCGCTGAGCTCGGGATCGTGCGTGGTCGGACCGCGAGCGCCTACGACCCGGCTTCCGCCGTGTCGCGCGAGCAGATGACGTCCATGATCGTCGCGGCCGTGGAGTACGTCCTGGACGTGGACCTGCCCTCGCCGCGGAGCCCGTTCACGGACGTCCCGTCGGGTGGTACGCACACCAGCAACATCGATGCTGCCTACGAGGCCGGCCTCGTGAGCGGCACGACGGCGACGACGTTCGACCCGAGGTCGCCGATCCGGCGTGACCAGATGGCGACGCTGCTCGCCGGCTCGCTCGAGCTCTACCACTACGAGCTGGTCGAGCTCCGTCCGCTCGACTGACCGGCATCACCACCCCAGGGGCCCCGGACCGGGATGGTCCGGGGCCC
>SKTG01000006.1 GCA_007118045.1 Nitriliruptoraceae bacterium | reverse complement strand
GTGGTGGTCCCGTCCCGGGTCCAGGTCGTCGCGGTCCGGGCGCCGTGCTTGACCACGACCTCGGCGGGAGCGTGGTCGCCGAAGCCGCTCGCGAGCTCGGCCGCGTCGTCGTGTCCCCACAGGGCACGCGCTTCCTCGTGGCTGGCGAAGAGCACGTCGACCCCGTCGAGCAGTTCCTCGAGCGCGGTACGGGCCCGGTCCGCCGACCACAGCTTGCTGCGGTAGTTGACGTCCAGCGAGACGGTGACCCCGGAAGCGACCGCGCGATCCAGCGCCCAACGCACGAACCCGGCGGTGGTCGCCGACAGGCCGGAGGTGATGCCGGTGAGGTGGAGCACGGTGGCGCGGGTCACGAGCTCCTCGGGGACGTCGTCGGGTGAGAGACGCGTGGCAGCGCTGTCGTCGCGGTAGTAGTGCACCCGGGTCCCGCCGGCCACCTGATCGCGCAACATCAGGCCGGTCCGCTCCCCCGGTGCCCGGACGACACCGGAGACGTCGACGCCCTCCGCCGCGACCGCGCCGGTGACCAGGCGACCGACCTCGTCGTCGCCGACCCGGCTCACCCACCGGCTCCGCAGCCCGAGACGGCTCGCCGCGATCGCCACGTTCGATTCGGCGCCGGCCACCCCGAGGCGCAGCCGCGAGGCGTGCCGGAGTCGCCCCGGGGAGGTGGGGCCGACCAACGCCATGGTCTCGCCGGCCGTGACCACGTCGACGAACGGCACCGCCGGGTCGGGCGACGTCGTCGCCGACCCGGCGGGCGTGTTCACGGGGGACGTCATAACAGCAGGAAGATCAGCTGCGGGAAGGCCAGCAGGATCACGACGGTCAGCAGGAGCGCCGCGTAGTAGGGCAGCATCGGGCGGATCGCCTGTTCGACCGGGAGCCCACCGACGGCACATCCGACGAACAGCACGGTCCCGACCGGCGGGGTCAGCAACCCGATACCGAGCACCAGCACCATCATCACGCCGTAGTAGATGGGGTCGACCCCGACCGCCTCGGCGATGGGCATGGTCATCGGGGCGAGGATCAGGATGGCCGGACTCAGGTCCATCACGATGCCCACGAGCAGCAGCATCCCGAGCAGCAACGGCAGGATCACGTACGGGTTGGTGGACACACCCTCGACCGCCTCGACGAGGTCCCGGGCGACCAGCTGGGTCGTCAGCAACCAGGCGACCGCCATCGCCATCGCCACCAGGTACAGGACCATGCCGGTGGTGCGCGTCGTGGAGATGAACACGCCCCAGAGGTCGCGCGGCTTGAGCTCCCGGTAGATGAACATGGAGACGAGCAACGCGTACAACGCGGAGACCATGCCGGCCTCGGTCGCGGTGAAGAAGCCACCGCGGATACCGACCAGGATCATGACCGGCAGCAGCAACCCGAGCCAAGCCTTGCGGAACGCCCCCCACAGGGCGCCGAGCTCGAACGGCTGACGGACGCCCGCGTGGTTGATGCGTGCGGTGATGTAGGTGACCACCATGAGCACGATCAACAGCAGGACGGCGGGGACGACACCGGCGATGAAGAGACGACTGATCGAGGTCTCCGTCACCACCCCGAAGAGGATCAACGGGATCGACGGTGGCAGCAGGATGCCGATCAGCGCCGAGGAGATCGTGATCGAGGTGGCGTGTCCGGCGGTGTAGCCCTGCTCGCGCATCTGGGGGATCATGATCCCGCCGACCGCCGAGGTGTCGGCGACCGCGGAGCCGCTGAGCCCACCGAACATCATCGAGGCGGCGACGTTGACCTGTCCGAGCCCACCGGTGATCCAACCGACGAGCGCCGACGCGAGGTCGATCAGGCGTCTGGCGATGCCACCGGTGGTCATGAGCTGACCGACGAAGATGAACAGCGGGATCGCCAGCAGTGGGAAGTCGTTGACGCCCCGGATGGCCTGCTCGATCAGCACCGCGGGTGGGACGCCCGCGATCAGCATCATGGCGACGGCGGCCAGGCCGAGCGCGAAGGCGACGGGGACGCCGCCGAGGACGGCCGTGAACAGGACCGCGAAGAAGACCCACAACATGGCTTACCCCCGATCCCGGAAGAGGGCGAAGATGCGGTAGATGGCCATCAATGCCATCAGCGCGGAGGAGACCGGGACGGCCGCGAACCACCAGGTCAGCGCGAGGCCGAGCAACGGCGACGAGCGGATCGAGACCTGCATCAACCCGTACGCGCCGTACATCAGGTAGCCGAGCACCCCGAGGACGATCAGCTCCTGGAGCACCATCACGGCCAGACGCAACGGCGGCGGCAGCTTGTCGACCAGGAAGCCGACCGAGATGTGCTCGCGGCGGAAGTAGGCCACCGAGGCGCCGAGGAACGCGACCCAGATGAACAGGAAACGCGACGCCTCGTCCGCCCACGGGATCCCACCGCCGAAGAGCATGCGACCGAAGACGTTCCAGCCGATCACCACCAGCAGCACCGCGAAGCCCACCACGAGCAACACGTTGATGGCGCGGTCGAGGATCCGGAAGAACAGCGGGAGGTCCTCGGCGCCGACCGGGCCGACACCGCCCCGGACGTCGGCGCCCTCCACCAGCGTCTCCGAGTGTTCCTCGCTCCTCATGCGGCCGAGCGGGTCGCCCTGCGCCTTCCCGGGACCGGCCTCATCCGGCTCCGGCCCCTCGGGGTCCTGCCCCGGTCGTCGCCTGCCCTGGTCGGCCATGCCGCTCTCCTGTCCCGCCACGTTCTCTGCGTGTGAGCGGGTGGTGGCGCGTGCCGCAGCGCGCCACCACCCGTGGGTTCAGCTCCCCTCGACGATCTCGAGCACGTCGTCGACGACGTCCTCACCGATCTCGGGAGCCCAGGTGTCGTAGACCTCCTCGGTCGCGTCGACGAACTCCTGGAGCTGGTCGTCGTCGAGCACGTTCACCTCCGGTCCGAGTGCATCGAACTCCTCACGAGCCCACTCGTCCATCTCCCGGCTGACGGTGCGCTGGTAGTGCTTCGCCTCCTCGGACGCCTCGTCGATCACGTCCTGGAACTCCTGCGGCAGATCGTTGTAGAAGTCCTCCGCGATCATCATGATGAACGGCGTGTAGACGTGGCGGGTCTCGGAACCGTAGTCGGCGACCTCCCAGAAGTTCGAGGTGACGTTGGTGACCCACGGGTTCTCCTGGCCGTCGATCACGCCCTGTTCGAGGGCGCTGAAGACCTCACCGAAGGCCATGGCCGTCGGGCTGGCCCCCAGGGTCTCCCACATGTCGACGTGGATCTCGTTCTCCATCACGCGCAGGTTGAGACCCTCGAGGTCCTCCGGGCTCTCGATGGGCCCGACGTTGTTGGTCACCTGACGGAAGCCGTTCTCCGCCCAGTTCAGGGCCTTCAGACCGGTTCCCTCGAACTCATCCAGCAGCCGGTCACCGACCTCGCTGTCCAGGACCTCGTCGGCGGTCTCCGCGTCCGGCATCAGGAACGGCAGGTCGAAGACCCCGAGCCCCGGCACCGTGTCCACGATCGGCGAGGTGGAGGGGAAGGTCATCTCCAAGGTGCCGGTCTGCAGCCCGTCCATCATCTCCAGGTCGTCGCCGATCTGGCTGTCGGGGAACAGCTCGACGGTCAGCTGGCCGTCGGTGCATTCCTCGAGGTAGTCACCGAAGAACTGGACGGACAGGCCCTGCGGCGAGTTGGTCGCCAGGCCGATCCCGAAGTTGATCGTGTGCTCCTCGAGCTCCTCCTCGATCGGGTCACAGTCGATCTCGGGCGGGTCCGAGACAGGCGCGTCCTCGACGTCGACCTCCTCAGCCGCCTCCTCCTCGGTGTCGTCGACGTCGTCATCGACGTCGGCGTCGTCCTGGATCGTGTCGTCGGCGTCGCCGTTCTCGTCGGCGAAGTCGCCTTCGCCGCACGCGGCGACGATCAGACCCAGCGCGGCCAGCAGCGCCAGGTGGCGTGGAACGGGCCCGGTACGGCCCATGAGCTTCCTCATGCGTCTCTCCTGTGTTGATGCCTGTGTTGATGCGGTCGGTGCATGTCCCTCGGCCCGATCGTGCGTGGCACGGGGGTCGAGGGTTCGGGAGGCGATGCGTCGTCGTTCGGACTCATCGGTTGGTCGTCCCCGGTTCCTCCTTCGTCCGTGGGTCGTTGACGTCCAGAGCGGTGGCTGTCGGAACGTCGGGCGTCGGGTCCTCGGTTGCCGGGCGCGAACGGCCGGTCAGGCGGAGGAACGCTCCCCAGCCGACCCACAGCACCAGCGCGCCGAGCGCCGCGGGTGCGACGAGCCTGCCGAGGGGCTCGAGCGTCGCCGCCGTCGCCGCACCGGGCAACCCGGGTTGGCGACGATAGAGGCCCGCGCCGTTGGTCCCCGCGTAGGTGTGCGGTCGAGTGACCGGCAGGGCGAGGCTGCCGAGGTCCCGCCCCGCCAGCGCCAGCCGGACACGCAGCGGTTCGTCCCGGGTGGCGAAGTCGTAGACGTGCACGGCGGAGAGACGATCCCGCTCGTTGG
>SKTG01000299.1 GCA_007118045.1 Nitriliruptoraceae bacterium | reverse complement strand
GAAGGTCCCGAGCAGAGGCGTCAACGCCTCCAGGGCCGGGTGCAGCGGTGGATCGGTGGCGGACGCGTCGGCGCTCACGGGGGCGTTCCTCACTCGTCGGGATCGTCGGGATCGTCAGGATCGGCGGGATCGGCGGGATCGGCGGGATCGGCGGGATCGGCGGGATCGGCGGGGTCGCGCAGGTCGAGCAGGTCCACCACGAAGACCAGGGTCTCGCCGGGACCGATCCGACCAGCGGTCCCCCGGTCGCCGTAGGCCAGTTCCGGCGGGATGGTCAGCACGCGCCGACCGCCCGCCTGGAGACCGACGAGCCCCTGTTCCCAGCCCTCGATCACCTCGCCGGCGCCGAGCTCGAACCGGTACGACTGCCCGGCCTCCCAGGAGGACGCGAACGTCGTGCCGTCCTCCCAGCTCACCCCGACGTAGTGGACGTCGAGGACGTCGCCCGGCTCCGCCGGCTCACCCTCGCCGACCACCACGTCCTCGGTCTGCAGCGAGTCCGAGGCCTCACCCCGATCCTCCGGGAGCAGCTCGTCCACCTCGGGTGGCGTACCGACCTCCGCCGGCTCGGCGGACACGGCATCCGGGGACGAGCCGTCCGAAGTCCCACCGTCGGTGCAGGCGACGAGGAGGAGCAGGGCCGCGGGGACCGACCCGAGCACGGCCGCGCGGCGACGGGCACGTCGTTGTCTCATCGCACTCCGCGGTCTCCGGGTCGGGGCCGAGCGTACTCGTGGCCGGCGACGGTCCCGGGCCCCGGGCCGTTAGCGTGCCGGCCATGCTCCTTCCCCTGCTGGGCGTCGTCGGCGGCCTCGTCCTCCTGACGTACGCCGCCGACCAGTTCGTGGTCGGCGCGGCCCGCCTGGCCGCCCACCTGCGCATCTCGACCGTCCTGGTCGGCGCCGTGGTCATCGGCTTCGGTACCAGCGCCCCCGAGCTGCTGGTCAGCGGGCTCGCCGCCGGGCGGGGCTCGCTCGACCTCGCCGTCGGCAACATCGTCGGCTCGAACGTCGCGAACCTCACGCTCGTGCTCGGCGCCGCTGCCCTGGTGACACCGATCGTGGTGCGGTCCGCGGTGTTGAAGCGGGAGGCTCCGATCTCGTTCGTGGCCGTGCTCGCCTTCGCGCTCGCGGTGCAGGGTGGGCTGTCGCTGCTCGAGGGTGTCGGGCTGACGGTGCTGCTCGTGGTCTCGCTCACCATCATCGTGCTCAGTGCCCGCGTCGGGGACCCCGGGATGGCCGCCGAGGTGGACGCGGTCCTCGCCACCCCCGGCACGACCACCAGGCGGGAGGCGGTCCGCACCCTCCTCGGGCTCCTCGGCACGGTGGGTGGGGCGGAGCTGCTCGTGCGGTCGGCGTCCGAGGTCGCCAGCCAGCTCGGTCTCTCGGAGGCGTTCATCGGCCTGACCGTCGTCGCGATCGGCACGTCGCTGCCCGAGCTGGCGACGGCGATCCAGGCGGCCCGCAAGGCCCAGACCGACCTGATCGTTGGCAACCTGCTCGGCAGCAACCTGTTCAACGCCGCGGCGGTGGGCGCCACGGCGGCGTTCGCCGGCGGGGGGCAGATCGCCGACCCCTCGATCACCGGGCTCGGCGTCGTGCTGATGGTCGGCGTCGCGGCCGGGGCCACCGCGTTCATGCTGAGCGGACGGCGGGTCGTACGGTGGGAGGGGCTGGTGCTGCTGCTCGCCTACGCCGGCGTGCTTCCCCTGCTCGCCTGACGGGTCACGTGACGCGGCCGGCACCGCCGGCGACCGCCGGGACGATGGAGACGGTGTCCGACTCGGCCACCTCGGTGTCGAGACCCGACTGGAAGCGGACGTCCTCGTCGCGGACGAACACGTTGACGAAGCGGCGCAGCTCCCCACGATCGTCGAGGATGCGGTCGCCGAGGCCCGGGTGGGCCGCGTCGAGGTTCGTCACCACCGAGCGCAGGTCACCGCCTTCGACGGAGACGACCGCCTGGCCGTCGGTGAGCTTGCGTAGGGGCGTTGGGATGCGAACGTCTGGCACGTGTGTTCCTTGGAGGGTGTCGATCGGTCGGGGTGGCGCTCAGCCGGCGAGGACGCGCTCGAGATCGGTGTAGGAGGGGGACGTGCGGTAGGTGGGCTCGGCCCCGGCCGCCACCGCTTCGACGGTCTTGTAGCCGTTGCCCGAGATGATGGCGACGGTCCGCTCCCCCGGGTCGATGCGGCCCTCCGCGACGAAGCGACGAAGGTTGGCGACCACCACGCCACCGGCCGTCTCCGCGAAGATCCCTTCCGTGGCGGCGAGCGTGCGGATGCCCTCGACGATCTCGGCGTCGGAGACGTGCCCGATCACGCCACCGGTGGCGTCGGCGACCTGCAGGGCGTAGTAGCCGTCGGCTGGGTTGCCGATCGCCAGCGACCGGGCGATCGTGTCCGGCCGCTGCGGCCGCACGTCGAGGCTGCTCCGCTCGAAGGCCTCGGCGATCGGTGAGCACCCCGTCGCCTGGGCGCCGCTCATCCGCGGCCGCGAGCCCTCGACGAGGCCGTAGCGCTGCAGCTCGCCGAACGCCTTGTCGATCTTGCAGAACATGGCTCCCGAAGCCAGCGGGGCGACCACGTGGTCGGGGAACCGCCAACCGAGCTGCTCGGCGATCTCGAAGCCGAGCGACTTCGAGCCCTCCGCGTAGAAGGCCCGCAGGTTGACGTTGACGAAGCCCCAGCCGCGCGTGTCGGCCACCTCGGCGGCGAGCCGGTTGACCGCGTCGTAGTCGCCCTCCACCGCGACGACGTTCGCGCCGTAGACCACCGAGCCGACGACCTTGCCCCGTTCGAGATCGGAGGGGATGAAGACGTAGGCCGGCATGCCGGTCGCGGCCGCGTGGGCCGCCACGGAGTTGGCGAGGTTGCCGGTCGAGGCACAGGCGATCGTGTCCAGCCCGAGCGCGCGGGCGGCGGACAGAGCCACGGTCACGACCCGGTCCTTGAACGACCCGGAGGGGTTGCGCGTGTCGTCCTTGAGCCACAGATCGTCGAGGCCGAGACGCTCGCCGAGCCGCGGCGCCGGCCGCAGGGGCGTCGCCCCGGTCCCGAGGTCGACGCGCGTGTCCGGGTCCTCCGAGAGCACCGGGAGCAGGTCGGCGTAGCGCCAGAGGGAACCCGGACCCGCTTCGACACGGCTCCGACTCACGCGGGCGGCGATGGCCGTCTCGTCGTAGACCACCTCGAGCGGGCCGAAGCAGTACGAGCAGACGTGCAGGGCACCGAGGTCCTCGGGCTCGCCGCACTCGCGGCATCGGAGGCCGGTGACGGTGGGTGTGGTCACGGGTCGGACGTCGAGCGTGGTCACGGGTGGTCCTGTCCTCATCGTCTCCGTCGGGCCGGGAGGCCCGGGGTGTCGGGGCGGGCCGTCACGAGGACGGCCTCCCGTCGGGAGGCCGGAGATGAGGTGTCCGTGCAGGGACGTCGCACGCTCATCGACCGCGCCGTGACCGACGGATCCGGGTTTGGCACCTTCCCACCGGCCGTCCGTGTCCGCTGCGTCGCGGCGAGGTGGCCGGTGTGGGGTTGCCGAGGCGTCGTCGGGCCCGAGCCCTCGACCTCTCTGGATGAGCAACCAGTGCGGCCAGCATGCCATCCTCTCGCTCCGGGCGCCAACGCACCGACCCCCTGCCGGTGCTGCACCGTCCTCGCGCAGGAGCTGCGGCATGGAACGACATCGCGTGCTGGTCGTCGACGACGAGGCGGACGTGCTGCTGCTGTGCCGGGCCAACCTCGAGTTCGAGGGCTTCGAGGTGCTGGAGGCGGCCGACGGGGCGTCCGCGCTCGAGCAGGCGCGCCGCGAGCGACCGGACGTGGTGCTGCTCGACGTGATGATGCCCGAGATGGACGGCTGGCAGGTCCTGGCCGCGCTCAAGGAGGACGAGGAACTCGCGCCGATCCCCGTCGTCATGCTCACGGCGAAGGTCCAGGTCCGGGACCAGGTCCACGGTTGGTCGCTCGGCGCGGCCGATCAGGTCGCCAAGCCGTTCTCGCCGCTCGAGCTGTCCCAGGTGCTCGAGGACGTCCTCGCCACCGACCCGGCCGAGGAGCGACGGCGCCGCGAGGCCGTCCTGGCGAAGCTCGAGCTGCTACGCGACCCCTAGCCCCCCGAGCGGTCGGCTCCCACGACGACGTGAACGTCGATGTCACCGGAGACGGTGCCCGACTGCAGCCGCACCTCACCGGCACCGATCTCGTCCGCGACCTGCCGCGCCGCAGCCTCGTTGCCCTCGGTCCACAGCACGGCGGTGGAGTCGGCGGGCAGACCCGGGAACCGGGAGACGACCTGGTAACCCGCCGCTTCGAGGGCGTCCGCGACACGGTCCGCGGCGGCGCCGCCGTCGTTGCCGATCGCGTCCAGGACCTGCACCGTGATGCCGCCCGGGTCCAAGCCCACGGCCGGCTCTTCGGGCTCTTCGGGCTCTTCGGGCTCTTCGGGCTCTTCGGGCTCTTCGGGCTCTTCGGGCTCTTCGGGCTCTTCGGGCTCTTC
>SKTG01000465.1 GCA_007118045.1 Nitriliruptoraceae bacterium | reverse complement strand
GCGAAGCGGGGTGAGAAGCCCCACGAGCTGGCCGGGTCGTCCTGCAGTGCGATCTCGTCGTCGGTGTAGAGGGCGTAGGCCCACACGGTCGCCGGGTACACCAGCAGAGCCTCGTCCTCCCGCTGTTCGGTCAACTCCGTGGCGAGCGGACGGACGTCGGAACGGGGGTAGCTGCCGGCCGGTTCCGCGGTCACCAGCAGCGCGCCCGTCACGGCCAACGGAACCAGCGCACGGGACGCCCGAGACGTCCGCCCTGACGGTCTCGGGCGCACCAAGGCATCCAGCCCACCGGCCAGCAGCAGGGCGTAGCTCGGGTAGAGGTAGATGTCGGTCCGTCCCCCGCCCAACGGCGCGAGCTCGAGCGCCGCCAGGACCACCGCGACCACCGTGGGGGTCGCGGCCGCGAGGGCCCACACCGGCGCCCGGAGCGCCAGGCCGACCAGGGCCAGCACCAGCAGCCCGCCGGTCAGCGGCACGGGCAACGGGGAGAGCCCCTCGAGGACGCGCCCGAGGATCTCGATCACGCGTGACGCGACGCCGGCGCCCGACGCCGCGTCGAGGTAGCCGTCGCTCCAGAACTCCTGCAGTGCCGGCGCCACCATCGGCCGGAGCGCGACGAGGTACCACACCAACGCGACGAGCCCGTAGGTCGCCCCCGCCACCAGGCCGCGGCGTAGCGCGAGCACGTCCCGCCGTCGTGCCGCGAGGAGGAGCCCGGCAGCGACCGCAGCAGCCACGTAGGGCGCGACGAAGACCGAGACGGTCGTCGCCAGCAGACCGAGCCCGACCAGCGCTGCCCAACGCCGCCGGTCACGGACGTCGTCGAGCAGCCACACGGTGAGGGCGAACACCCCGATCGCGAGCACCGTCTCCAGGGTGTACTGCTTGACGCGTGCGGCGTACTCGACGGCCATCGGGGAGACGGTCAGCAGCGCGGCGCCGGCCAGCCCCGCCAGTCGGTCCCACCCCAGCCGGCGGACCACCACCAGGTAGAGCAGGCCGGGCGCGGCGACCCCGGCCACGAACGGCAGCAGCTGCGCGGCGGTCTCGCTGTAGCCGACGAGCAGCAGCCACGCCCGCAGCAGGACCACGAACCCGGGGGCGGAGACTCCCACCGCCCGCAGCTCGGCCAGCGTGTCCACACGGTGAGCCACCGCCACCCACGCGTCGTCGAGCCAGAGGCTCGAGGGCCCGAGGGGCTCCAGTCGGAGCCAGACGGCCAGCGCCGTCACGGCCAGCAGCAGCAGCCCGTCGAGCAGCCACGACCACCGGCGCGTCGGGTGTCTGGAGCTCTCACCGACGCGTGGCGGCACCTGCGCCACCACGGTGTCGGGTCCAGGCATGGGTCGTCTCCGCGCACCGAAGCGACGAGGGCAAAGGGGTAGGGTGCCACGCTGCTCACGGTCCGGCTCGGAGGCCCTCGCGTGCTGCTCAGTCTGGTCATGCCGGTCTACAACGAAGGTGCGACGTTGCGCACCGTCCTCGAGGCGCTCGGACGCGTCGAGATGCCGGTCGCCTGGGAGCTGATCGTCGTCGATGACGGTTCCGTGGACGGTGCCGTCGACGGCATCGAACGGCACTGGGTCCCGGACGCCGAACGTCTGGTGGTCGTCAAGGCCCGGGAGAACCGCGGGAAGGGTTCGGCGCTGCGCAAGGGGTTCGAGCTCGCCCGAGGCGACATCCTCGGGGTCCAGGACGCCGACCTCGAGTACGACCCCGCCCAGATCCCCCAGTTGCTCCGTCCGCTGCTGCGGGACGAGGCCGAGGTGGTGTTCGGCACCCGGCAGTTCGGATCGCACACCGCGTTCTCGTTCTGGTACGTCGTCGGCAACCGCCTGATGAGCCTGGTCGCCTCCGCGCTGTTCGATCGCTACGTCACCGATGCGTACACCTGTTACAAGTTCTTCACCCGTGGCCGGTACGAGCAGCTGCGCCTGACCGCCGACGGGTTCGAGATCGAGGCCGAGCTGACCGGTGGGCTGCTGCGCACCGGCACCAGGGTCTACGAGATCCCGATCACCTACGCGGCCCGCAGCCGCGACGAGGGCAAGAAGATCACCCCGAGCGACGGAGTCACGGGGGTGCTGCGCCTGCTCCGGGTCCGCCTGCGCGGCTGGTGACGGCGTCCCGGTGACGAGGCGCGAGGCGGCGACGGCCGCACCGGGAGCCACGGCCTGGATCGTGGCCGGTTCGACGGTCAACGGCATCGCGGCCTTCCTGTTCCAGATCGTCGGGACCCGCGCGTTGGGTCCGGTCGCCTACGCGCCGATCAGCGTGCTCTGGACGTTGCAGTACCTCTGGATCGCCGTCGCGGTCACCGCGTTGGAGGCCTACGTGACCCGGATGGTCACCGTCGGCGGACCGGCCGCGCCGGAGCTGCGCCGCTTCCTGCGCCTGTTCACCTGGGCGCTCCTCGCGGCTGCGGCGATCACCGCAGGGGTCGGGTTCGGCCTACGCGAGCAGCTGTTCGCGGGCCTGGCGGACCTCGGGGTCGTGCTCGGCCTGGTGGTGCTCGGCTACGGCTGGTACGCGATGGTCCGCGGCCGCGCCGCCGGCCTCGACCGGTTCCGGGCCTACGGGCTCGCGACCGCCGGCGAGTCCGTGCTCCGGCTGGTCGCCGCCGTACTGGTGCTGCTCGTGGTGACGGGGCCCCGCGCGTTGGCCTGGGTGTTCCCCGTCGGGCCCCTGCTGATCGCCGCCTGGGCATGGGGACGCCGACACATCACGGCGTACACGCCGCGCCGGCGGTCGTCGTCGCACGAGGATCAGGTCCCCACCGGGGGAAGCGGACACGAGTCCGGGGGAAGCTGGCACGAGGCCGGGGGAAGCGGGCACGAGGCCGGGGGAAGCGGGCACGAGACCGACGTCGGACCGGCGCCGGAACCGCGACGTCGGGGACGTCGGTTCCTTGCAGCCACCTCAACGGCCAACGCTTCCGTGCAACTGCTGCTGGCCGGCGGTCCCCTGGCGCTGGTCCCCCTGGGCGCGTCGGCGAGCACGATCTCGGTCTACTTCACCACCATCACCGCGGCCCGGGTCCCGATGACCTTCGCCCTCAACGGTGGCCTGTCCAGGCTGCTGCCGCCGCTGACGCGGATGTCCCAGGCGGACGACCGTGCTGGGCTGGCACGGGCCGCCTGGCAGATGATGGCCGGCATCGCGGGTCTCGCCACCCTCGGCGGGCTCGTGGGCGCGACCGTCGGCCCCGAGCTCATCGCCCTGCTGTTCGGTGAAGGCTTCCGCCCGGGGCGGTCGTTCGTGACGGTGATCTCGGTGAGCACGGTGCTCGCCGTCGGCGGGCTGCTGCTCGATCAGCTCTACATCGCCATGGGACGGGAACGGCGGCTGCCGGCGGTCTGGCTCGGTGCGGTGGCCCTCGCCGGCGTGCTGGTCCTCGTCCTGCCGGGATCGCCGACCATGCGGGTCGCCGTGGCCGTCGCCGTGGGAACGGCAGCGGCCGTGGCCGCCCTCAGCGTGCCGCTGCTGCGTCGCGCCTGACCGACGCGGGTCGGGGAAGCCGACTCCGTACCCTCGGCCGACCAGATGGCCGCCGAGAGCGGCTGCCGGAGCCGGCCATGACCCTGACCAGCACACCTGCGCCACCGTCCACCACCGCGGTGGGTCGGCGGCTGACGTGGGTCGTGGTCGCCGTGACGCTGCTGGCCGTCGGCGTCGTCTACGCCAGGGTGCGGTGGCCGGGGCTGCTCCCGGTCGGTTCGGACAACGACGAGTACCAGCTGGCGGCTCAGGCGCTCGCGCGGTTCGAGGCACCCGTCATCGCCGGCGTGGAGGGCACCAAGTACCCGTTGGGCTACCCGTTGCTGCTGGCCGGACTCGAGCGGCTCGGGCTCCCGATGGCGCGGGCCGCGCTCGCCCTCAACCTGGTGGCGCTGGGCGCGACGGTCGCGATGATCGCCACGCTGGCGGGTCGAGCGACGGCGACTCGACCGGCCAGCCCCGGGGCGGCGTTGGCCGCCGGTGCGGTGGTCGTCACCTCGGTGTCGGTGTGGAACGACGTGTACTCGGTGATGCCCGAACTGGTGCTGCTCACGGTCGTCGCGGGCATCCTGCTCACGCTGGAGCGGCCACTGAGCCGCCGCCGGCTGGTGGTCCTGACGCTGCTGGCGATGGTGGCCGTAGCCCTCAAGACCCTGGCGGTGCTGCTGGTCGTGGGTGGTTGCGCCCTGTGGTGGCTGGCGTCCCGACGCGACGCGGGAGTCGCCCCGGTCGTGGCTCGACCGGGCATCGCGACGCTCGTACCGGCGGTGGGGGCGGTGGCGGTCGTCCTGGCCGGTATGGCGCTGATGCGTCCGCTGCCAGAGCACACGACCGGCTATCTGGCCACCTTCCCGCTGGTGGATCCCAACGATGCGAGCCTCGGCCGCGCCGGCCCCGGGGAGCTCATCACTCGCACGGTCGGGAACGTGCCGGAGGCCCTGGCGGATCTCGGTCGAGCGATCGCGTTCATCGATGCACCGACCGGTGTCGCGGCCGTCG
>SKTG01000417.1 GCA_007118045.1 Nitriliruptoraceae bacterium | reverse complement strand
GCGGCTCCTGCGCGGGCGACGGCGCACCTCGCCGGCCCCGCCCACGGGTCGAGCGCCGGCACCGGGACCGCTCGCGTCCGTCCCGCCCGGCCCCGGGGTCGTACCCTCGCGGCGCCGCCCCTCGAGGAGCCAGGATGGTCGTCGCCTCCACGCTGGCCGAGCTGCGCGCGGCGGGAGTAGCCGAGCGCAGCGTCAAGGAGGAGATCCGGGGGAACCTCGTGGCCCGCCTGCGGGCTGGGACGCCGCTGACCACGGGGATCATCGGCTTCGACGACTCCGTGCTCCCGGAGCTCGAGCGTGCGTTGCTCGCCGGTCAGGACCTGATCCTGCTGGGCGAACGCGGCCAGGCGAAGACCCGCCTGGTGCGCCTGCTCACCGAGCTGCTCGACGAAGCGGCGCCGGTCGTCGCGGGCTGCGAGATCAACTGTTCGCCGTGGCGTCCCACCTGCGCCGCCTGCCGACGGCGGGCGGCCGAGCTCGGGGAGGACCTCCCGGTGGCCTGGATCGACCGCCGCCGCCGCTTCGCGGAGAAGCTCGCGACGCCCGACACCGCGGTCGCCGACCTGATCGGCGACGTGGACCCGATCAAGGTCGCCGAGGGGCGCACGCTCGGGGACGAGGAGACGATCCACTGGGGCCTGGTGCCGCGCCACCACCGGGGCATCGTCTCCATCAACGAGCTGCCCGACCTGCCCGAACGCATCCAGGTGGCGCTGCTCAACGTGCTCGAGGAGCGGGACGTCCAGGTCCGCGGGTACTCGCTGCGGCTGCCCCTCGACCTGCTGCTCGTCGCGACCGCCAACCCGGACGACTACACCAACCGGGGCCGCATCATCTCGCCGCTGAAGGACCGGTTCGGCGCACAGGTGCGTACGCACTACCCACGCACGATCGACGACGAGGTGGCGATCGTGCACGCCGAGGCCGCGACACCGCCAGCGGGCGTGCCCGTGCACGTGCCCCGCTTCCTCGACGAGGTGCTCGCCGAGCTCACCCACCAGCTGCGGGCCTCGGCCGAGGTCAACCAGCGCTCCGGGGTCTCCGTGCGCTTCACGATCGGTGCTCACGAGACCCTGGTCGCCGCTGCCGTACGGCGCGCCGCCAGGGCGCACGCACCGGTTGCCGTGCCCCGGATGGTCGACCTGCGACCGGTCGTCCCGGCGGCGCTGGGTCGGGTCGAGTTCGACCTGCTCGAGGAGGGTCGTGAGCTCGAGGTCGTCGAACACGCCCTCGGTCGTGCCGTCCTGGCCGTCTTCCGGCGCCGGCTCGGAGGCGAGGCGCTGGACGGGCTGGTCGAGCGCTTCGACACGGGCGAGCTGACCGTCACGACCGGCGACCTCGTGCCGGGGCGCGACGTGCTGGCGTCCTTCGGCGGGCGCATCGACGGGCTCGCCGGCTGGTTGGCGCGGCTCGGCGAGGACGACCGTGCCGAGGACCCCGACGTGGCGGCCGCAGCGGTGGAGTTCGTGCTGGAGGGGCTGCACCTGGCGCGGCGCATCAACCGCGACGAGCTCCCCGGCGCCGACGTGCGCTACGGGGGCGCGGGATGACGCGCTGGCGCTACGGAGCGTGGGACGGTCGTCAGGACCCGCTCGGTGAGCGCCCCGACATCTCGGCGCTGCTCGAACGGCTCAGCGAGGACCTGCTGATGGGATCCGGGGGCCGGGCCGCGCTCCAGGACCTCCAACGCCGCGGCCTGCCCGGCCAGCGCGGTGTGGACCAGTTGCGGCGCGCGATCGCGGAGCAACGCCGCGCACTCCGCGACCAGCTGGACGCGGACGGTCCGCTCGGCCGGCTGGCCGAGGACCTCGCCGAGGTGGTCGCGATCGAACGCGAGGCGTTGAGCCGGCGCGACGACGAGGACGCCCGCTTCGATCAGCTGCGGCTGGACGCCCTGCCGCCGGACCCCGCGGGGCGGTTCCGGGCGCTCAGCGACCACGACTTCACCTCACCCGAGGCGGCCCGGGTCTTCGCCGAGATCGCGGATCGGCTCCGCAAGGACCTGCTCGACGCGCACCTCGAGGCCGTGACCGGGGCCCTCGCGTCGGTCACCCCGGAGGACGTCGCCCGCATCGCCGCGATGCTGGCCGACCTCAACGAGCTGCTGGCGGCCAGGGCGGCCAACCACGGCCGGCCACCGCCGGACGAACCGCAGCGGTTCGCGGCCTTCAAGGAGACACACGCCGACCTGCTCCCGGGCGACCCTGGGGACCTCGACGAGCTGCTCGCCGCGATGGCCCGGCGGGCGGAGGCGGCGCAGGCCTTCCTGCGTTCGCTCGACCCCGAGCAGCGGGCCCAGCTCCAGGCGCTCGCGCAGGCGGCGTTCGACGACCTCGATCTCGAGTTCCAGCTCGACCAGCTCGGGCGCAACCTGGCCGGCGCCTTCCCCGACGGCATGCCGACGAGGCCGGGCGACGGCGCCGGTGACGGCGCGGCGGACGGCGCTGAGAACGGGACGGGTGAGCCGGACCGGCCGCAGCCGGGTGGTCCGGGCGGGCCGATCAGCCGGGTCGTCGACGCGTACGAACGGGTCGCCGAGCTCGACGAGCTCGAGCAGCAGCTCCGCGGCGCGTACGAGGGCGCCACCCTCGACGACGTCGACGAGGACTCGTTGCGGCGCCACCTGGGCGAGGACGCCGTCCGCGACCTCCGTGAGCTGCGAGCGATCGAGCGGCAGCTCGAGGGGTCCGGCGCGATGCGCGTCCGCGACGGCGAGCTCGAGCTCACGCCCCGGGGTGCCCGGCTGCTGGGGGAGCGCGCCCTGGTGCGCCTGCTCGCGCGGGTGCGGCGTGAGCCGGCCACCCGACGGGCCGGCGCCGACCCGGAACCGACGGGGCAGACGCGTGCCTGGTCCTTCGGTGACCGTGACCCGATCGCGACGACGGCGACCGTGCGCAACGCGGTGATGCGACGCGCGGAGCGAGGGCACCGGCCGGCTCCCGGCGGGGTGGGTCTCCATCCCGACGACCTGGAGGTGGTGGAGCAGGAGGTACGGCCGCGCACGGCGACGGCCCTGCTGCTCGACCTGTCGTTCTCCATGCCGCTGCAGGGTCACTTCGTCCCTGCCAAGCGCATGGCCCTCGCGCTGCACGCGCTCATCGAGGGCAAGCACCGTCAGGACTCGTTGCACCTGATCGGTTTCAGCGACTACGCGCGACGGATGCGCCCGGCCGACCTGGCGGCCAGTGGCTTCGAGCGGGTGTACGGCACCAACATGCACCACGCGTTCCTGCTCGCTCGCCGGGTCCTCGCCGACGATCCACGACCGGTCAAGCGGGTGGTCATGGTCACGGACGGGGAGCCGACGGCGCACCTCGACCACGGCCGCAGCGTGTTCAACTGGCCTCCCGTGGCGGAGACGCTCGAAGCCACCCTGCGCGAGGGGATGCGCCTCGCCCGTGCCGGGATCGAGCTCGACATCTTCCTGCTGGAGGACGCTCCCGGCCTGGTGGCCTTCGCGGAGCGGCTCGCGCGCCTGACCGGCGGCGAGGTCATGCGCATGAGCGCCGAACAGGTCGGGCACACGGTGATCTCGGGCTACCGCAGCGGCCGCCGACGCGTGCGCTGAGACCGTTGGCCGTCGCGTGCGCTGAACCGGCGGTCGTCGCGTCCACCGGAACCGGCGGCCGTCGCGCGCGCTGAAGCGGCGGCCGCAGCGTGCCCCCGAACCGGTGGCCGTCGCCTGCCCTGAGCCTGTGAACCGGTGGCCGTGGGGCGATCAGGGGCCGACGAGGGCCTCGAGCGCCTCCGTCAGGTGACTCAGGGCGTCGGCGATCCACGGCAGCGCGGCCGGCTCGGGGTGGGCGAGCGTGGTGTCGCGCTGCTCGTCCAGGTCGCCGTACAGCAGGCTGGTGGCGACCCGTAGCCGCAGGGACCGCTCGAGGTCGCCGAAGGCCGAGCCCGGCAGCGTCGCGATGCCGTGGTCATCGAGCAGCGCCCGAGCGAGCTGCGCACCGTCGTGGATGCCCCAGCGGGCCGCAAGCCGTTCGCGGTGGGGTTCCAGGTCGGGGTAGAGGTAGAAGGCTGCCTGCGGGTGGGGCACGCTGGCGCCGACCGCCGTGAAACGCTCGGCCACCGCGCGGGCGATGCACCCGTGCAGTGCCCGGCTCGCCGCGACGTGGCGCGTCAGCACGGGGGGCTCCGTGAAAGCCCAGGCGCAGGCCTCCTGCACCGGGTGTGGCGCGCTCGACCAGATCTCGCTGGCGACCTCGGTGAGCCGTCCGCGCAGCGCCTCGCCCATCGGGCCGGACGGGAGGCGGACCACGCCGGTGCGCCAGCCACCGAGGGCGAGGCTCTTGGACAGGCCGGTCGTCACCACCGTCCGCTCGGGAGCGAACTCGGCGGGGCTGGCGAAGCGTGCCGCGGGGTCGTGGACGAGGTCACGGTAGATCTCGTCGGAGATGATCACGAGATCGTGCTCGCGGGCGACGCGGCAGACGCCACGCACCAGCTCCGGGTCGGCCAGGGTGCCCGTCGGGTTGTCGGGCAGGGTGACCACGACGCTGCGCAGGGGTTG
>SKTG01000308.1 GCA_007118045.1 Nitriliruptoraceae bacterium | reverse complement strand
TGTGGTCCGCATCGTCGGGAAGGGCAACCAGCCCGGGCTGTTGCCGCTCACGCCACGGACGGCGAGAGCGATCGACGCGGCGGTCGGTGCACGCACCGACGGGCCGTTGCTCGCACGCAGGGATGGCAGACCACTGGGCCGGCATGCCGCCGGACGGATCGTGCGTCGGCTCGCCAAGCGCGCCGGGATCGACGAGGCCCTCTCTCCCCACTCGCTCCGGCACGCGGCGTTCCGCTCACGGCTGCTGCGGCAAGCACTCGGCAGCTGTGAGCGAAGGTGGCGATGAGCTGCGGTGACCGTTCGCGCAACGGAGGCGCCGCACGTTCTGCGCCCTCGCTGCGCATCCCCAACGACGGCATCCACCGAATGGTGCATGATCGTGTCCAAGCGTGGAGGACGGCATGTCGCGGACACGAACCAACATCGAACTCGACGATGACCTCGTCGAGGTAGCCATGCGGCTGTACGGAACCCGGAGCACGGAGGAGACGGTCGATCTCGCGTTGCGTCGGCTCGTCGGAGCGCGGCTGGGCACTGAGGAAGCGCTCGCGCTCGAGGGGTCCAGGTGGGAGGGTGACCTCGACCAGCTGCGTGATGACGCACCTTCGGACCTCGCGTGACGGTCCTGGTCGATACCTCTGCGTGGGTCGAGTACCCCCGCGGCACGGGCAGTCCACACAACAGCTGGATCCGTGATGCCATCCGCGCGGAGGCGCCGCTGGCGTGGACCGAACCGATCCTCTACGAGCTCATCGCTGGTGCGGGCAGCCCACGACGGGTCGAGGAACTGCGTGCTCTGGTCCTGCGTGGGCCGATGGTCGCGGTGGACGGACTCCGGGATCGGGAGGACGCCGCGCGGCTGTGCCGCTCTGCCCGTTCGAAGGGACTCACCATCCGTTCCAGCATCGACTGCCTGATCGCCGCTCTTGCGCTTCGAACGGGTAGCGCGGTGCTCGCGCTGGATCGGGACGTAGGAGCCCTCGCCCAAGTGTCCGATCTCGTTGTCGAGCACCCCAAGCCGTGACTGCCATGCTGCGGGTGCCGGTTGCGCCCACGATGGCCCAGCTACATCGGGCGGTATCGGACGGTTCGCCTCGCGAGTGCCCCACTCGGTCCCTCACCTAGGCTGCACGTGTGCGGCAGGGAGGCGGAACACCATGACGACCGAGTTCACGTCCACCGCCGCGAGGCTCATGGGTCGGGCGTTCGATGCGATAGCTGCACGAGACCTCGATGGGCTCGCCGCGATCTGGGATGAGCGCACCACGGACGTGTTCATCGCGCTGGACCTGACAGTGACCGGCGAACGTGACCTGCGGACGTTCTTCGCGCAGATATTCACCGCGCTCCCCGACCTGGAGTTCGTGACAGAGGACGTGCATGCGGTGTCCAACGACGTCGCCGTCGGCCAGTGGCGGATGTCGGGCACGTTCTCGGGAGGTTCGTTCCAGGGCATCGAACCGACTGGCAGGCGCCTCGAGCTGCGCGGCATCGACGTCATGCGGTTCGAGGACCAAACGTTGCGCCACAACGACATCTACTACGACGGCCTTGCGTTCGCGCGCCAGATCGGGATGCTGCCGGCAGCTGACTCCACCGGCGACCGCGCGATGATGGCGGCCTTCAACGCCGTCACGAGAGCCCGCCAGGTGGTCAGGAGCCGGCTCGGACGTCGACCGGAGGGAGACGTGGCCTGAGAAGCGCCCCTCTAGGGCTACTCCCCCGACCCCGCAAGCGCCGCTGATCGGAAGCGCCCGTCAGCCGTGATCGCGGGCGCTTGGTCCGAGGGCCGCTGCTACCCCGAACAGCAGCGCGGTTCGTGTGAGGATCGAGAACCGCTTCCATCGGCGCAGCGGAAGCGCTGTGCGGTGTGTCGGTGCAGAGCGGGTCGGGTCAGTGCAGTGCGAGCATGTCCCTGAGGGCGTTGTCGATCGCGGCCATCGTGCTCGGGCTGAGCATGCCACGGCGATCTTGGAGGTCGGCTTTGTGGACCAGCTCGAGTTCGTCGGTCATGGCTCGTCCGGTGAGCGGCGCGTCCTGGTCGCCGAGCTCGACGATGGTCGGCAGGGGTCGTTTCGGTCGCGTGGTGATGCGTACCACGTGGACCCACTCGAACCGTGACCGGTTCCGGGCATCGTTGGACACGATGACGACCGGCTTGGGTTCATCGTCGTCGAGGTAGCGGAACGTCCACACGCTGCCGCGCAGCAGTTCGTTGGCGGTTTTCACGCGGAGGCACGTCGACGTCGGCGGGCGCTGGTGGTCTGCTCGACCCAGGTGCGGGTGTCATCGAAGTCGCCAGCGTCCACGGCCTCGTTGTAGGCGTCCTCGAGCAGCACCTCGCGGACGCGTCTGACCCCGAGCAGCACGAGCGCGCGGAGTTCGGCCGAGTCGGACGCGAGCCGTTCACCCACGAGCCGCTCGAGCGCAGCATGCTCGGCTGAGTTCTCATCCAGGAACGGTGCGACCACCGGCGTGTCGGCGTGGTCGAAGTTGATGGTCTTCCGGTTCAGCGTGTCCATGCAACACATTCTGCAGCACGAACCGCAGCACCGCAAGCGGTCCCGTGAGCCCCGCCACTCCGCCCATCCTCGCTGCGCCCGATGAGGTCAGCGCCTGGTGGGAACCGGTACGGGCGAGAGCCGTCGGACCCGATAGGCGCGGAGGAACCAGGATGTGAGGCACAAACGGCGCAACACAGAGCGCCTACGGTTCGCCGCAGTTGCGCTCATCAGCCTCCCGCTCGTCGCTTGCGGCGGCCATGCCGCTGGGAGTGGGATCCAGCACTCGATCTACGCACATGGTGCCTCGCTGCTGCCGCGTGGAGATGAAGACGCCCTCATCACGGGCGAGATGTCGACCCGCAACGGCTGCGTCGTCCTGGCAGCAAGGGGGTCCGACGCCGCCTACCCGGTGATCTGGCCGTCGGGCACCTCCATCGCCGACGAGGAGCCTTTGACCTTGGCGTTGCCGTCCGGCGCAGACCTCACGCTCGGGCAGGCCTCCGGTCTCCATCAGGGGACCCGTGAGTGGGCCTGTGTGGGTACCTGGAGTCCGCTCGAGGCGTGCAAGTTGGGACGGTGGGCGCTGCTGTGGATGCGCCTGCGGTTGGGGATCGCGTGGGGTGGGTCAGTGCTGGTCTGTGCGCCATGGCTGGGCCTTTCCGGTTCGGTGCTCCGGGGTGGTGCGTTGAAGCTGCGGGCGAACGGTCCGCACGCTGGTGATCGAGCTCGCCCTGGCGATGTCGTGGCGTGAGGCCCGGGCGCACAGCAACACGGCTGAACGGGTGATGATGGGCGAGCGGTCGGAGGTGACGATGGCGTCCGGTTGTGGCCGGGTCCCTGCTGCCGCTGATGATGTCCCGTGGCCGGCCGAACGGCCCTGGGTGGCGTCTTCCGCGTCGGGAGGTCGAGGTGGGACGACGGCTGTAGGTGCAGCTGGAGGGGTCGTTCCCGCCGGTGTGGCGACGGATCGAGGTGGCCTCCGACCTCGGGGGCGACGATGTGCACGATGTGCTGCAGGTGGTGTTCGGGTGGCCCGATTCCCCGCGGCGTCTCACGCTGCTGCGCGAGCCCGAGGGCAGGCTGGTGCCTACTGTCCGGGGCCGTGGCCTGGCCGAGGACCTCGTCAGGCTGTGGTGGTAGGTCGCCGGCGCCCTCCCGATCGGTGTCGGGAGCCGTCGGATGCCGGCTGGCAGGCCGGTGTGCTCCTCCTCGCGTTGATGGCGGCGGGTGCGAGCGACAACGTCGTGGTGGAGGCGCGAGGCTCCTCACGGGTCTGGGTTGGGCTGTCGGTCAGGGTGAGCCGGTGGACCGGCGCACCGCCGGTGACCTGGTGGGCGACGACGTCTGGTTCCTCCGCCACCTCAGCGTGTTCGTAGGTGTCCGACACGGCTGCTGGCCAGGCACGGTGGCCCAGGACGGGACGGCGCTCGCCCGGGCCGCTCTCACCCCACCGCCACCCCGCACGCCGGTTCGCCCAGCTCGACCGCTGCGGGACGTGAGCACACCCGAAGGTGGCATCGGATCAGGCGGTCACGCCGGCAGCGGTTGCGCCGTGACCTGGGGGAGGAAGGCCTTCTCCTGCCGGACGGCACGACCGTCAGCGGACACGAGCCGGACCGTCCCGATCCCGATCACCTCGGCTGAACTGGTGCCGAGGAACAGCTCGAGGCGACCCGGCTCGACCACGTACGCGAGGTCACGGCCGTGGAAGCCCAGCATCCCGGTCGGTACCGAGAAGTGGATACGGACCGCGGACCCCGGTGCGAGCGTCGCCCGATGGAAGGCCTGGAGCTCCAGGACCGGTCGGGTCACCGAGGCTTGCGGATCCCGGATGTAGAACTGGACGACCTCGTCACCGGTGACGCAGCCGGTGTTGGTCAGGGTGGCCTCGACCTCGACTGTGCCGCCGATCGCCACCTCGGTGTCGGTGACCGCGTGGTCGTGGAGCGCGAAGCTGGTGTACGACAGACCGTGTCCGAAGGGGTACAGCGGCCCGACGGGCGCGTCCACGTAGTCTCCCTTCCA
>SKTG01000030.1 GCA_007118045.1 Nitriliruptoraceae bacterium | reverse complement strand
TCGGTGCGGGCGCGGTTCCGCGCCGGCGTCCTCGCCGGGAGCTCCGAGCACCTCGAGGTCGACGGCTGGCAGGCGGTCGTCGAACACGCCGCCCGGCACGCGGACGCCGTGGCCCTCGCGCCCTCGCTCGCCGCGTCGCGACCGGAGCTGCGCGCCCAGCTCGAGGAAGCCGGGTGCTCGGTGGTGGTGCCGGACGGTCCCGACCCCGCCGGAGCGGTGGCCGACGTCCCGTTGGCGATCGTCGGCGCGGAGCTGGCCGTCGCGGAGACCGGCAGCGTGTTGATCGCGGAGCACGAGCTCGGCGACCGGGTGGTGACCATGCTGTGCCGCAGGCTCCTCCAGGTCGTCCCGGAGGAGCTGATCCACGAGCGTCTGGAGGCCGCGGCGACGTGGCTGGCGGAGCGCGGGGGACGGGCGGGCTTCGCCTCGCTGATGACCGGCCCCTCACGCTCCGCGGACATCGAGCGCAGCCTCACGATCGGTGTCCAGGGCCCCGACGAGGTCGACGTCCTGGTCCTCACCGGTCCCGACGGGTCCGAGACGGTGACGGGAGGGTCGCCATGAGCCTGCGTCCGTTCGCGGAGCGCTACGCCGCGGCGCTCGAGGACGGGAACGTCCGCGCCGGGCTGACCGCGTTCCAGCGTGGCTGGCGGGAGAACCGGGACGTCGCGATCGCGGAGCTCGAGGCGCAGGAGGGCCGCACGTTCGACGAGCTGCGTGCCGAGCTGGCCGCCATCAAGGACGGCGTGCTCGCGGACTGGTCGCGCTACCTCGATGAGTTCGAGGCGAACGCCACCGCGGCCGGCGCCCAGGTCACGCGGGTGGCCACCCCCGGCGAGGCGAACGCCCACATCACCTCCCTGATCCAGGCGGCGGGCGCCGACCTCGTGGTCAAGGGCAAGTCGATGGTCTCCGAGGAGATCGGCCTCAACGAGCACCTGGAGGCGAACGGGATCACCCCGGTCGAGACCGACCTCGGCGAGTGGATCCTGCAGCTCGCCCACGAGACGCCCTCGCACCTGGTCATGCCGGCGATCCACAAGCGCAAGGAGCAGATCGCCGCGCTGCTGGAGCGGGTCCTCGGGCGCGAGTTCCCGCCGGACGACATCGAACGGATGGTCAAGGTCGCCCGCACGGAGCTGCGTGAACGCTTCCTCGCCAGCGGCGTCGGGCTCTCCGGCGCGAACGCGCTGATCGCCGAGGGCGGCTCGGTGATGCTGATCTGCAACGAGGGCAACAACCGCATGTCGGTGGCGTTGCCGCCGATCCACGTGGTCACCGCCGGGATCGAGAAGCTGCTCCCGACCTACGCCGACGCCATGAAGCAGGTCCGGTTGCTGGGTCGCTCCGCCACCGCCCAGCCCATCACCGTCTACACCAACTTCGTGACCGGCCCGCGGCCGGGTCAGCAGCAGCACGTCGTGCTGCTCGACAACGGGCGCACGGCCATGGCCGAGGACCCGGACGTGGCGGCGGCGCTGCGCTGCATCCGCTGTGGGGCCTGCGCCAACGTGTGCCCGCCGTACGGGGTGGTCGGTGGCCACGCGTTCGGTCACGTCTACACCGGCGCGATCGGTCTGGTCAACACCAGCTACCACCACGGGATCGAGGCGGCCGCGGGACCGCAGTCGCTGTGCGTCTCGTGCGGTGCCTGCGGCCAGGCCTGCCCGGTCGACATCCCCCTGCCGGTCCAGATCCTCGAGGTGCGCCGCAAGGTCGTCGAGTCGGACGTCGCCGTGCCGGCCGGGCGCGCCACGCAGCTCGCGCTCGCGGCGTTCTCGCACCGCCGCCTGTTCGGTGTCGGGACCCGTCTGGCCGGACTGCTGTCGACCCCGTTGCGTGACGACGGGACCACCCGCGTGCCACGCATGCTGACGGGGCTGCGACCGGTCGAGGTCGCGACGAGCTGGCGCACCCCGCCCGCCGTGCCGGCCCGGCCGGCGCGGGACACCCTGAAGCCCGGCAAGCTCGACGAACCGCCGAAGCTGGCCTCGCAGCCGCTCGCCGGCCGCTCCGTGACGCTGTTCCTGCAGTGCCTCTCGGACCGGCTCGCTCCGGAGATCCCGGTGGCCACGGCACGGCTGCTGCGTGCCGCCGGCGCCCGGGTGACCGTCCCCCGCGAGCAGCACTGCTGCGGGCTCCCGGCCTACGACACCGGCCAGCAGGACACGGCCCGTGCCATGGTGCGCCAGACGATGGGAGTGCTCGGCGACGGTGACGTGGTCACCCCCGCCTCCTCGTGCCTGGCCATGATCGGTCACGATGCCCCGCACCTGCTGCGCGGCGACGCGGACGAGGTCGACCGGGCCCAGGAGCTGGCATCCCGGACCTACGACCTCATCGGCTACCTCACGGCCGGTCCCGGGCGGTTGCCGGCCGGGAGCCTCGACGACGGCGACCGAACCCCCGTCACCGTCCACCGCTTCTGCCAGGCCAGCAACACGCTGGGGCGCGAGGACGCCATCGAACGCCTGCTGCGTGACGTCGCCGGCGTGCCCGTCGTGCCCCTGCCCGAGGCCGGCGAGTGCTGCGGCTTCGGTGGCTCCACCTCGGTCCGCAACCCGGAGGTCGCGGCCGGCATCCTGGACCGCAAGCTCGGCTGTTTCGACCGGACGGACGCCTCGATCGTGATCACCGACAACCCGGGGTGCATCCTGCACCTGCGAGGTGGCGTGCACGCCTCCGGTCGATCGCACGAGGTGCTGCACCTGGCCGAGTACCTCGCTGGCCGGCTCCCCGGGGCGGCCGGACGTCAAGCGCAGCCCTCGGCATGAGGCGGCGTCCGGCGCGGCGCGAACCGACGGGACCGGAGACCTCCCTGCTGGCCCGCCTGCACGACGTGCTGGGCGAGGACGGGCTGCGGACCGGTCGCCTCGGTCGAGCGACGTACCGGCGCGACGCGTCGTTCCTCAACGCCGAGCCGCTGGCCGTCGCTCTGCCGCGCACCCGGCAGGAGACCGCCGAGGTGCTGCGGGCCTGTCGCGACGCTCGGGTGCCGTTCACGCCACGCGCCGCGGGGACCGGGCTCGCGGGCGGGGCGACCCCCACGGGTGAGGCGGGGGCGAGACCGGTCGTGGTCAGCGTCGCCAGGATGGACCGTCTGCGCGAGCTCGACGTCGCCAACCGGCGCGCGTGGGTGGAGCCTGGCCTGGTCAACGCCCGGCTCGGGCGTGCGGCCGCGGCCGTCGGGTTGCGGTTCGCGCCGGATCCGGCCAGCCAGATCGCCGCGACGCTCGGCGGCAACGTGGCGACGAACGCCGGCGGGATCCACGTGCTCACCTACGGCGTGATGAGCCAGCACGTCCTCGCGGTGGAGCTGATGGACGCGGACGGGGTGGTCCACCTGCTCGACGGGGGACGCGCCGAGCAGACCGGGCTCGACCTCCGCGGGGTCAGCGTCGGTGGCGAGGGCACGCTCGGCATCGTTGTCGGGGCGTGTCTGCGGCTGCTGCCGGCGCCTCCGGCCGTGGGGACGTTGCTGGCCGGCTTCCCGTCGTTGGAGCGCGCGGCCGCGGCCGTGGCCGCGCTGGTGACCAGCGACCGACTCCCCGACGCGGTCGAGCTCATGGACGCCCGTGCCGTGTCGCTGGTCGAGGGCTACGCCCACGCCGGTTATCCGCAGGACGCCGCGGCCGTGCTGCTGCTCGAGTACGAGGGTCTGCCGGCGGGTGTCGACGCCGGCGTCGGCACCGCCGAGCGGCTGGCGGCCGAGCACGGGGCGACCAGCGTCGTCCGGGCCGAGAGCGCCGAGCAGCGGGCCCGGATCTGGAAGGGACGCAAGGCGGTCGCCGGCGCGATCGCCAAGCGTGCTCCCGATTTCTACCTGCAGGACGTCGTGGTACCGCGTTCGCGGCTGGGGGAGATGCTCGACCGCGTGGTCGCGATCGGGGAACGGGAACGGCTCGAGATCCTCACCGTCGTGCACGCCGGCGACGGCAACCTGCACCCCTTCGTGCTGTTCGACCGACGCGAGGACGGCGTGATGGAGCGCGTGTTCGCCGCCGGTCACGACATCGTCGCCGCCGCCCTCGCCCTCGACGGCACGATCACCGGTGAACACGGGGTCGGCATCGAGAAGCGCGACTTCCTCGGCGAGGTCTTCGACGCCGACGACCTCGCCGTCCAACGCGCGGTCCGCGACGCCATGGAGCCGAGCGGTCTCGCCAACCCGGACAAGGTCCTGCCCACCACCGTGGGTTGCGGCGAGGCGCGCATGGTCCCTGAGGGGGCATGGGTGTGACGATCGCGACGGCGTGGCAGCCGGCGGACGCGGCGGAGGTGCTGGAGATCGTCGGGGACGCCCGACGCGACGGCCGGGAGCTCGAGGTGCGCGGCGGTGGCAGCATCCTGGACCGGCTACCCCCCGGCGACGAGGTGGCGCTCTCCACCGAGCGGCTGAGCGGCATCGTCGACCATGCGCCAGCGGACCTGACCGTCACCGTGCGGGCCGGGACCCGTGTCGACGAGCTGGCCGCCACGCTCGCCGAGCACGGCCAGGAGTGCCCGATCGAGCCGATCGGTCCCGACGGGTCGACCGTGGGCGGGCG
>SKTG01000441.1 GCA_007118045.1 Nitriliruptoraceae bacterium | reverse complement strand
TCGGAGGTGAACCGCAGCCGGTCGGCGGCGACGACCTCGTCGAAGAGCTCCTGCAGGCCGTCCTCGTAGAACCACGGCGACCCCGACCGCAGCTGCTCGATCTTGGCGTGGTCATCGTCGAGGCCGACCACCTGGTGACCCCAACGTGCGAAGGCGGCCGCGGAGACCAGGCCGACGTGGCCGACGCCGATGACGGTGACGTTCACGGATCCTCCGATGCGGGTTCCCGACGCGAGGTCGTAGAGAGAGCGTTGATGGCGACCCGCAGGGTACTCGTGCCCCTTCCGGCCGACCTCCGGCCGGCTTCGGCGCGGCATCGGGTCGGTCCCAGGACCGGCTTCGGGTCGCCCACACGGGCGCGGCCTGAGACGTCCGACACGGGCTCGTGCCCCTAGGCTGCCGCGACGCCGCGCGCTCGACAGCGTGATCGGAGGCGGTCGTGAAAGCACTCGTGCTCGCCGGTGGGGCCGGTACCCGCCTGCGTCCCATCACCTACACCAGCGCCAAGCAGCTGGTCCCCGTGGCCAACAAGCCGATCCTGTTCTACGGGCTCGAGCAGATCCGGGACGCCGGGATCACCGACGTCGGCATCATCGTCGGCGACACCGCCCCCGAGATCGAGGCCGCCATCGGCGACGGGTCCGAGCTCGGCATCGACGCGACCTACATCCCGCAGGACCAGCCGCTCGGCCTCGCCCACGCGGTGCTCACCGCGGCGGACTTCCTCGGTGACGACGACTTCGTGATGTTCCTCGGGGACAACCTGATCGAGGGTGGCATCACGGACATGGTCGACAGCTTCCAGGCCGATCGGCCCGCCGCCCAGCTGCTGCTGAAGAAGGTGCCGGACCCGGAGCGCTTCGGCATCGCGACGTTGCGCACGGACGGCAGCATCGAGCGGCTGGTCGAGAAGCCGAGCGAGCCGCCCTCCGACCTCGCGCTGGTCGGGGTGTACCTGTTCACCTCCGCCGTCCTCGGTGCCGCCCGCCGGATCACGCCGTCGTGGCGCGGCGAACTGGAGATCACCGACGCGATCCAGCGCCTGATCGACGACGGTGCGCCCGTTCGCGCCTCCGTGCTGGACGGATGGTGGTTGGACACCGGCAAGAAGGACGAGCTGCTCGATGCCAACCGGATCGTGCTCGGCGCCGTGGAGCGACGGGTGGAGGGCGACGTCGACGAGGACTCGAACGTGGTCGGTGACGTGGTCGTCGAGGCCGGCGCCACCCTGGTGCGCTCCACCGTGCGTGGCCCGGCCGTGATCGGGTCCGACAGCCACCTCGAGGACGTCTTCGTCGGTCCGTTCACCTCGATCGCCGCCGGGTGCCGGCTGGAACGGTGCGAGCTCGAGTACTCGGTGGTGCTCGACCGCTGCACGATCCGCGACCTCCCCCGCCTCGAGGGATCCCTGCTGGGCCGCGACGTCACCCTCACCCGCACCGAGCGACGTCCCGCCGCCCACCGGTTCCTGCTCGGGGACCACTCCCAGGTCGAGATCGCGGAAGGTTGAGCATGCGGCTGCTCGTCACCGGGGGCGCCGGCTTCATCGGCGTCAACTTCATCCGCTACGTCCTCGCGGAGACCGAGGACGTGCACGTCACCAACCTCGACGCCCTGACCTACGCCGGCAACCTCGAGTCCCTGCGTGACCTCGCCGACGACCCGCGCTACCGCTTCGTGCAGGGCGACGTGCGCGACGCCGAGCTGGTGGTCGAGCTCGTGTCGAACTCCGACGCGGTGGTCAACTTCGCCGCGGAGACGCACGTCGACCGGTCCGTCGACGGGCCCGCGACGTTCCTCGAGACCAACGTCGTGGGCGCCGGAGTCGTCTTCGAAGCCTGTCGCCGGGCGGAGGTCGACCGCGTCCTGCACATCTCGACCGACGAGGTGTACGGCTCCATCGAGGAGCCGGACTCGTTCACCGAGGACGACGCGTTGCGGCCGAACAGCCCGTACTCCGCCGCGAAGGCCGGCGCCGACCTGCTCGCCAGGTCGTACGGCGTCACCTACGACTACCCGATCATCGTCACCCGCACCGCGAACAACTTCGGGCCCTACCAGTTCCCGGAGAAGGTCATCCCGCTGTTCGTGACCAACCTGCTCGACGGCCGTCGCGTGCCGTTGTACGGCGACGGCAGCAACGTCCGGGACTGGACCTACGTGGTCGACAACGCGGCCGCGCAGTGGCTGGCCCTGACCGGGGGCCGTGCCGGTGAGGTCTACAACGTCGGGGCCGGCAACGAGCTCTCGAACAAGCAGCTCACGTACGCGCTGCTCGAACGGCTCGAGCTCGACGAGGACATGATCGAGTTCGTCGCGGACCGGCCCGGCCACGATCAGCGCTACTCGGTGGACACCACCCGCATCCGTGAGCTCGGATGGGCGCCGGCGACCACCTTCGACGCCGCGCTCGATGCCACGATCCGCTGGTACCGCGAGAACGAGTGGTGGTGGCGCCCGTTGCAGGCGGCCGGGGCCAGCCGCCGACGCGGGACGGTCCGCCGGTGACCGTGTGCACCACGAGAACGGTTCGCCGGGTGTCGACCACGAGAACGGTTCGCCGGTGACGGTGTCGACCACGAGAACGGTTCGCCGGTGACGGTGTCGACCACGGGAACGGTCCGCCGGTGACGGTGCTGATCACCGGCGCGGGCGGGCAGCTGGGCAAGGATCTGCTGGACGCGTTCGCCGAGCACCACCCGGTCGGCCGGACACGCGCCCAGCTCGACGTCGGCGACGAGGCTGCCGTGTGGGCGGCCGTCGAGGAGCTGCGACCGGCCATCGTGATCAACGCCGCGGCCTGGACCGACGTCGACGGTTGCGAGGGCGACCCCGCCCGCGCACACCGCGCGAACGCGCTCGGCCCGTGGTGGTTGGCGCGTGCCTGCCGTGCCCTCGGCGGCACGCTCGTGACGGTGTCCACCGACTACGTCTTCGACGGAGACGCGCCGACCGGCCCCGACGGGCACCGTCGCGGCTGGTCCGAGTTCGACGCGCTCGCGCCGATCAACGCCTACGGCCGGTCGAAGGCCGCCGGCGAGCAGCTCGTCCGGGAGACGCTGCCCGACCACCACATCGTGCGGACCGCGTGGGTCGCCGGCGCCCGCGGCGGCAACTTCGTCCGAACGATGCTGCGGGTCGGCCGTGAACGGGGCCGGGTCGCGGTCGTCGACGACCAGCACGGCTCGCCGACGTTCACCCGCGACCTGGCCGACGCGATCCGACGTCTGGTCGTGAGCGGTCGTCACGGCACCGTCAACATCACCAACCAGGGCTGGTGCAGCTGGTTCGAACTGGCGGCGGCGACCTTCGAGCTGGCGGATCTGGACGTGGAGCTCACGCCCCAGCCGTCCTCGGCGCTGGACCGTCCGGCGCCGCGACCGGCCTGGTCGGTGCTCGAGGGCACCCACGCCGAGGCGATGGGCATCGGCCCACTGCCGCATTGGCGTGAGGGCCTGCGGGCCCTCCTACGGGAGCTGGACGCCTCCACGAGCTGACCGGGGTCCCATCCGCCCGCGGCTCGGCGGTCACTCGGTCAGCGGCCGGCCGAACTCCGCGGCGTCGAGCACCTGCTGGAACGTGTCGAGGTACTCGAGGAAGACCTCCGGCGCGTCGTCGTCGCCGGGCGCCGGGACGGGCTGGGCCAGCACCACGATCCCCCGTGAGGGGATGACGACCACCATCTCGCGCGTGGGGATGTCGTCGGTCACGTACTCGAAGACCAACCGGGTCGCGGGCACCTGTCCGTCGAGCTCGATGCGCTCGTCGCTCTCCAGCGTGGCGTCCTGCTGCTCGACGAACCCGCGCCAGTCGTCCGGGAGGGTGTCGGGCTCGTAGGTGAAGAACATCGCGACGACGTCGCCCTCCGGAACCGCCTCCTCCGGGTCCTCCACCGCGGCGAGGTCCTGGTTGGAGATGCTCAGGCGGGTGTCCTCATCCTCGAAGACGTACCAGCCGTCCGGCAGCTCCACGTCGACGTTGCGCCACTCCACGCTGCTCGGTTGCCCGCCGCAGGCCGCGAGCAACGACGCCGCCAACAGCGCGAGCCCGAACGCGCGGAACGGCATGACAGCGGCTCCTCGGTGGCGACGGACGCCTGCCGCCGCGATGGTGACGGATCTACGAGCGTTCGGCGCCGTCGTCCCCGCGCAGGTCGAGATCCTCGGCGAGCATCGCGAGCTGGGCGGACGTGCGGAGTCGGTCGTCGGGGTCCTGTGGATCCCCCGCGCTGCCGAGCGTCTCCGACGGGTCTGCTGGGTCGTCCTCGGAGCCCGGCGGGGCGGCATCGTCGCCGGACGCCGCCGACCCTGGGACGTCGAGAAGGCGCGGGATCTCGTCCGTGTGGGCGTCGGAGCCCTCGTGCTCGTCGGACGTTCCGGCCGCGGTATCCGGGGGCACCACCGGGATCACCTCGGTCGGATCCGCCACCTCGTCCCGCTCCTCGGCACGAGCCCCACCGCCCGAGCCGCCACGGGTATCGGGACGCACCACCGGGATCACCTCGGTCGGATCCGCCACCTCGTCCCGCTCCTCGGCACGAGCCCCACCGCCCGAGCCGCCACCGGTATCGGG
>SKTG01000300.1 GCA_007118045.1 Nitriliruptoraceae bacterium | reverse complement strand
GTCCTCGAGCCGCGGTCACGGCGGTCGCGTCCGCACGCGTGGTTCGGAGCCGACGCGCTCCGAGCGTGCCCACCGCGGCAGTCCGTCGCCACCGGCGCGGCCCGCCCCCGCGCCTCGGGCCTTCCGAGGCGAGGACCGCGGTCAGGCGAACAGGATCCAAGCGGCGAGACCGGCGGTCACGATCAGCCCGACGAGCGTCGCCGCCCCGAGCGCGAGGAGCCACTGTCCGAAGGTCACCGAGTTCCTCCTACCGCTGAACGAGGGGTCGGGGCGGGCGGCCAGTGGTGTCCACCCTGGTGTCGATCGCCCGTACCCGGCCCGCTCCGCCGGGACCGACGCCGAGCTGGGTACGCCGGCCGCGAGCCGACCGTCGCCGTAGCCTAGTTGCCCGTGGCCCAGCGCTCCACGTGGGCGCGACCGCCGGCTCCCGGGCGATCCGGGACCACAGCCATCGAGGAGGACCGACCGTGCCCACTGCCCCTGGTACGCCGACGTGAGCACACCCGATCCGTTCGTGCCGCTCCCGGACGAGTGGGCACGGCGAACGGTGCTCCGGGACGGGACCGACGTGCTGCTGCGCTCGATCCGCCCCGAGGACGCCGAACGGCTCGTCGAGGGCCTGCGTCAGCTCTCGCCCTCCTCCCGGTACCTGCGCTTCCACGCGGCGGTGGAGAGCCTGTCCAAGGAGCAGATCGAGTACCTCACCGAGGTCGATCACCACGATCACGAAGCGATCGTCGCGCTCGATCTTGGACGACGCGACCGGCCGGGCGTGGGGGTGGCCCGCTACATCCGCGAGGTCTACGAGCGCGAGGTCGCGGAGGCCGCCATCACGGTGGCCGACGCCTACCAGGGCCAGGGTGCCGGCACGCTGCTGCTGGGTGCCCTGGCGGGTCGGGCCCGCGAAGCGGGCATCGAGGTGTTCCGCAACTACGTCCTGGACGGCAACCACGCGATGCTCGAGGTCTTCGATCATCTGGGCGCGCACCGCGAGCTCGAGACCGACGGCATGTGGCGGGTGGACCTGCGGGTGCCTGCGAGCGAGGACGAGACCACCGAGTCGCCGGCGGGTCGCGCCTTCCTGGAGATCGCGCGTCAGGACCGGACGCTGGTCAGCCTCTTCCCACCGATCTGGAGCCGGTGGCGCCGGCGTCGCGGGACCGACGGTGGCGAGGTCGGCGAGGACGAGCAGGGCCGTTCCGGGCCGTTCCGGGAGGTGATGGCCGACGAGCTCTCGGAGCTGCACGACGAGCTCGATGCCTGGCTGCAGGGGCGCGACGAGCGGTGACCGCCCGGTGCCCCTCAGCCCGGTGCCTCTCGGCCCGGTGCCCCTCAGGAGTAGGCGGCCCGGTACCTCGCCCGGTCCCCCGACCCGGTGCGCAGCACCGCGCCGGACTCGAACAGCGCGTCGAGCTCCTCACGGACCGCCTCGGGTTCGCGACCGAGCGCCTCGGCCAGCGACGCGGCCGAGCCCGTGCGTTGGGCCCGCAGTTCGGCCAGCAACAGCTCCTCGTCGGCTGCTGCGGCACCGTCGCCCGCCGCGAGCCGCCACGCCGCCGCCGCGGCGCGCTCGATCAACGCCTCGAGCGGTCGCGGATCGTCGACCCCCGGAGGCGGCCCGAGGTGGCGCATCAGCGCCGCCGGGTCCTGGACCGGGGCCGGCCGCAGCTCGATGGCATCCAGATCCCCACGCGCGCGCTCGAGCCCGCCCCCGAGGTCGAGGTCTGGCGCGGAGAGCGTCTCCGCCTCCGCGTGCCGTAGCTGACCGAGCAGCTCGTCCCGCGAGCGTCCCCGCAGCCGCAGCAGGAGCCGGGGATCCCGGTCGATCTGCACGCCGGCCGCAACGTGGACGGCGGCGACGTGGCGACAGATCGGTCCGGCCTCGCGGCAGGAGCACGCCGGCTCGAGGTCGTCGAGCCGCGGGAGCAGCTCGACCCCCGCGTCGGACAGCGTGTCCACGAGCTCCTCGGAGAGGCTGTCGTCGAGCAGCGCGGCGGTGTGACGCAGCTCCGTCCCCAACGCGCGCACGCCACGGTCCCACGCGGCGTCCGTGGGCAGCGGCCACCGCAGGGCGACCCGGTAGGGGCTGACACGGTCCTCGGCGACGGTGGCGTCGATGCTCCCCGGCACGACCTGGAGGTCCTCGACCGCACCGCGGCGCGCGAGCGCCTGGCCGCGCTGCACGGCACGCGCGGCCCCGGCCGCCACGGCCTCGAGCTGCTCCGCCCACCGCTCACCCCACCACCGCCGTACCTCGGTGCGCACGTCCGAGACGCTCACGACGCACCTCCGGGGATCGAGACCAGCCGCGGCCGCGCCGGGGGCTCGCTCGGCGGATCGTCGTCCTCGTCGTCCCCGAGGTCGTCGGTGGACAACGCGACCAGCTCGTGGAGCTCGTCGTCGTCCAGCTCGGTGATCCAGGTCTCGCCCGTTCCGACGACCGCGTCGGCGAGCACGCGTTTGCGCTCGAGCAGCGCGGCGATGCGGTCCTCGATCGTGCCCGCGGTGACCAGGGTGTGCACGGTCACGGCCCGTGTCTGACCGATGCGGTGCACCCGGTCGGTGGCCTGGTCCTCCACCGCCGGGTTCCACCACCGGTCGAAGTGCAGCACGTGGCTGGCGCGGGTCAGGTTCAGGCCCGTGCCGCCGGCGCGCAGGGACACCACCAGCAGCGGCGGCGCGTCCTCGGCCTCCTGGAAGCGTTGCACCATGTCGTCGCGACGCTGCAACGGCACGCCGCCGTGCAGGAACGGGACCTCCGGCAGGGAGAGGAGCTCTCGCAGGTGATCGACGAGCAGCTCGCCCATCTCGCGGAACTGGGTGAAGACCAGGGCCCGGTCGCCGTCGTCGACGAGCTCGCCCAGGATCTCCGTGGCGCGGGTCAGCTTGCCCGAGCGGTGCGCGAGCGGCCCACCGTCGCGCAGGTACTGGCTCGGGTGGTTGCACACCTGCTTGAGGGCCGTCAGCAGCGCGAGGATGCGACCACGACGTTCGAAGGCGGAGCCGCCGAGCCCTTCGCCCGCGAACGCCTCGTCGACGGTGGCCTGGTACAGCGACGCCTGCTCACGGGACAGCGAGCACGTCACGGTCAGCTCCTGCTTCGGCGGCAGGTCGACGGAGACCTCCGGGTCGTCCTTGCGGCGCCGCAGGACGAACGGGGCGACCAGCCGGCGCAGCCGCGCCGCGGCGGCGTCGTCGTGCCACCGCTCGACGGGCACCGCGAACCGTTCCGTGAAGGCGCGCTGCGAGCCGAGCAGGCCGGGGTTGGTCACGTCGACGATCGACCAGAGCTCGGAGAGGCGGTTCTCCACGGGCGTCCCCGTCATGGCGATGCGGGCCCTGGCGCGCAACGAGCGGGCGGCCTGGGCCCCCTTCGACGAGGGGTTCTTGATCTGCTGGGCCTCGTCGAAGACGACGACGTCCCAGTCGACGTCCTCGAGCATCCCCACGTCACGGCGCAGCAGGGCGTAGCTGGTCACCACCACGGCACCCGGGCGGAACGCGCGGCGCGTCACCGCGCGATCCGGCCCGTGGTGGCGCACCACCGGCACCCCGGGCGCGAACCGGGCCAGCTCGCGCTCCCAGTTGCCCACCACCGAGGTCGGGCAGACCACGAGGTGGGGGCGGTCCTGGGCGCGGGAGGTCAGCAGGGCCATCGCCTGCAGGGTCTTGCCCAGGCCCATCTGATCGGCGAGCACGCCCCCCATGCCGAGCCCGGTGAGACGTTGCAACCAGGCCACCCCGCGTTCCTGGTAGGGGCGCAGCTCACCGTCGATGCCCACGATGGTGGCCTCGCCGGGCTCGTCGCTGGCCCGCAGTTCGCGCAGCAGCTCGCCGATCGCCCCGTCCGCGACGGTCTCGACGTAACCGAGGTCGTCCACGTGGTGCTGCCCGGACAACGCGGCTGCCAACGCTTCGGTGAGCTCCATGGAGGCGGCGTTGCCGGCGAGCTGCCCGATCCGATCGACCTCGTCGTGGTCGACGCGGACCCACTGACCGCGCCAGCGCACGAGCGGTTGCTGGAGCGCCACGATACGGGCGAACTCGTCCTCGGAGAGGACGTCGTCACCGAGCGCCACCTCGTAGTGCAGGTCGGTCACGGACCCGAGCCCGAGCGGGTCGGACCCGTCCACCCGCGGAGCCGTGGGCGTCGACCGACCGATCCGCACGCGCAGCCGCAGCTGGCGGTGGCCCGCGTCGCGCAGTTCCGGCGGGACGTCCACACCGATCCCCGCGGCGGCCAGCGCGTCGACGCCGTCGGTGATCAGTTCGGCGACCTCGGACGGTGACAGGCTGATGCCGGTCGGGTGGGTCTCCGACAGCGCGCGGTCCAACGGTGCGAACAGACGGGCCCCGGTGGCCAGGCCCCGGGCCAGGGTGAGCTGCGGGTCCTCGACCCGACGCCCCCCGAGCTCGACCGTGCGCCCGGACCGCTCCCAGATCCGTGCGGCGTCGACGCGCTCGCTCGGGTCGCTGGTCGACTGCAACCGCAGCGTCAACGACCACGGTTCGTCGTCCGACCACGGCGCCCCACCGGCGCCGGTGTGTGCATCGGCGGCGGGCGCGGCGGGCGCATCGG
>SKTG01000503.1 GCA_007118045.1 Nitriliruptoraceae bacterium | reverse complement strand
TCGACACCCCCCAGGTCCGAGCCGTCCCACGGCGGCGCGTCGCGAGAGCGACGCGCGGAGCGGGCGCATACTGGCAGCGGTCCCGGCGTCGCGCCATCCGCGGCCCCGTCCATGTGGACAGGTCGCCAACGACCCGCCACGGGGCTACTCCGTCGCCCGCAACGCGACCGCCGGAGCGATCGCGGCAGCCCGAGCCGCGGGCCAGGCGGTCGCGGCCAGCGCCGCCAGCAGTGGCGCGACGACGATCACGAGCAACCCGCCCCACGGGACCGTGAACGAGGCGACGTCACCGAACGCCTCGGAGCTGAGGAAGACCTGCCGTGCCGTCACGACGCCGAGCGCGGCGCCGATCACGGTGCCCTGCGTGACGATCAGCCCGGACTCGGACAGGAACGCGGCACGGACCAGACCGGTGGATGAGCCCATGGCCCGGAGCATCCCGATCTCCTGGCGCCGTTCGCGCACCGCCCGGACCATGACCACGCCCAGGCCGGCGATGCCGACGAGTAGTCCGAGCCCGAGGAACCCCTGGAGCAGCGCCAGGAACGCGTTCTGTTGCCGAAGGCCCTCGTCGACCAGGCCGACGAACGGGGCTGCGTCCCCGCCGTTGGCCAGCAGGGCGACGTCGAGGTCGGCCGCCAGTCCCGCTGCGTCCACGCCCGGACCCACAGCGAGGTAGTGGCGGGCGGCCACGTCCAGTGGACCGAACAGCTCCGCGGTGAGCTGGCGCGAGACGAAGACGCCGTTGAAGACCCAGTCGGCGCCGGTCATCCCGACGGCCGTCAGCTCGTGTGGTTCCCCGCTGACCGGGTCCAGCACCTCGAAGGTGTCGCCGAGACCGACCCGGTCGGGGGACGGTCCGCCGTCCTGCAGGAACGAGTCCGTCACGACCGCGAGCGAGGGATCCGCCAGGACGGCCTCGTAGACGTCCCGGTCGGTCGCGTAGGCGTCGTCGCGTTCGGTCAGGGCGGGGGCTCCGCCCTCGAGCAGGTCGGCGTCGAAGCTGGTGAGCGGCCAGCTGCGCGGCCCGTCCGTGAAGCTGGTCTCGTAGCGGGCGAAGGAGCGCGCCAGGCTCGCGACCCCGGTCACCTCGTCGTGGGCGAGCAACGCGTCGGCGTCCACCGGGTTCGCGGGGTTCGAGTCGACGAGCACGTCGAAGCCGCCCCGGAGCTCGGTGGCGTAGGCGTCGCCCTGCGTGTCGAACACCGCGGCGAGGGCTGCGATGAACGTCATGGTGAAGATCACCAGCGAGAACATGCCGAGCAGCATCGAGGTTCGGAACCGTCGCGCCAGCGGGTAGGCGATCCCGAGCCGGGCCGCCAGGCCGCCGCCACGCGAGGACGCGACGTCGACCAGGCGCGACCAGACCGTGTCGAGCGTGGCCACCAGGGACACCGCGCCGGCGGTGAGCACGACGCCCTGCGCGACGAAGACGGGCAGGTCCGCCTGTCCCAGCACGTCGGGGAACGCGGGGAAGGCCGCGATGCCCCAGGCGAGCACGGCCGCGGCCGCGGTACCGCGGGCGACGCGCTCCGGTAACCATCGCCGCAGCAGGGGCGTCGCGGCGAAGGCGGCGACGGGCACGCCGACCAGCAGCGGGATGGCGAGCTCCTCGACGAAGCCGAGCACGCTGACGGCGGCTCCGCCGACGACCCCGGAGGCCGACAGCACCGGGACGCGCAGGCCCGATGCCGCGACCTTCGGCTCCGGCAGGTCACGGATCGCGCGGATCACGTTGAGGCGCGCGATACGCAGGCTCGTGACCCAGATCGTGGCCAACGAGATCGCGAGGCCCGTCAGGCCGCCGACCGCGAGGCTGGTGGGTTCCACGACCAGCCGGAAGGTGATGCCCTGTTCGGCGATGTCGAAGATCGTTCCGGCGCCGCGGGCGACCAGCCAGCCGATCCCGATGCCCAGGACCGTCCCGACGACCGACGCCAGCGTGGCGTAGAGGGCACCCTCCAGCGCGAACGCGCGGGTCAGTCGACGGCGCGTGAACCCGATCGCTCGCAGCATGCCGAGCTCGGTCTTGCGCTCCTCGGCGAGCATGACGAAGAGGTTGACGAGCAGCAGGACCCCGGCCAGCACGCTGAACGAACCGATGGTGGTGAACAGCTCCGCCAACGTGGCGCCCTCCCGTTCGGCGTCCTCGAGCAGGGAAGCCTTCACGTCGTCGACCCGGGCACCCGGCACGTCCCGGACCGCCGTTCGGATCGCCGGGGTGGCGGTCGCGCTGAGATCCTCGGTGTCGAACACGCCACCGGCCAGCGACACCAGCACCAGGCTCTCGGGAGGCGCGGCCGCGTCGCCGACCGCGTCCGCGGCCAGCTCCTCGAAGGTCCCGGGCGCCACGATCGCGCCACCGAAGCCGGCGAGACCGAGCTCCGGGACGACCTGGGTGACGGGCAGCTCCACATCGGTCCCGTACGCGTGGATCCTGACGAGGTCGCCGGCCGCGACCTCGAGGCGGTCCGCCGTGCGTTCGTGGACGACGAGCCCCTCGTCGCCGTCCCCGCCCACGTCCCGCAGCCCGGTGGCCGCGGGGTCACCACCGAGGTCGCGGGCGGCAGCGACGTCGAGCTCGACCAGCTCCGTCGACGGCAACGCGCGCACCTCGGCGCCGGCGCCGGCGACCGTCTCGAGCGCGACGGTGGCGCGACGGGCGGGGAGCACCCCGTCGACGCCCTCGATCGCGGCCTCCTCGACCGCGTCGACGGCCGCGTCCCGGTCCCGGGGGTCCGCGACGGCGACCGTCACGTCCACCGGGCCCAGCTGGGTCCGCGCCGCGTCCGTGATGGACCCGTCGACGATGTCGCCGACCACGAACGAGGCGGTGACGATGGCGGTGCCGAGCAGCGAGCCGGCGACGACCAGGACCGCCTCCCCACGGCGACGACGGAGGTTGCGCACGGCCAGGGAGCCCAGCCGCGGCTGACGGACGAGACCGACGAGCAGCGGCGACAGGAGGACGACGACGATGGCACCCAGGACGGTGACCGCGGTCATCGCGCACCCGCCAACGGCACGTCGCTCGGCGTGACGCGACCGTCTCGGACGTGCACGAGCCGTTGACCCGACCGACCGAGCCCCTCGTCGTGGGTGACGACCACCAGCGTCTGTCCCGCCTGGTGGACCTCGTGGAGCAGCTCGACGATGCCGCCCGCGGTGCGGCTGTCGAGCGCTCCGGTCGGCTCGTCCGCCCACACGATCGCCGGCTCCGCCACCAGCGCCCGCGCGACGGTCACCCGCTGCTGCTCGCCGCCGGAGAGCTCGCCCGGCCGGTGGCCACCGCGGTCGTCGAGCCCGACCCGGGCCAGCATCTCGCGCGCCCGTTCGCGCGCCGTTCGCGCCGCCACGCCCGTGACCAGCAGGGGCAGCTCGACGTTCTCCTCGGCGGAGAGCACCGGGATGAGGTTGAAGGCCTGGAAGACGAAGCCCATGCGCTCCGCGCGGTGCCTGGTCCGCTCGCGATCGGACATCGCGAACAGTTCCCGGCCGTCGACGCGGACGGTGCCGGCGTCGACGTCGTCGAGCCCCGAGAGGCAGTTGAGCAACGTCGTCTTGCCGTTGCCGGACGGGCCCATGATCATCAGCAGCTCGCCGGCATGGACGTCGAGGTCCGCGCCACGCAGCGCCGGCACCTCGTGGGTGCCCGTGCGGTAGGTCTTGGCGACCCCGCGGGCCGTGAGGATCGGCCGCGGGTCGGTGGCCTCGAACGGGTCGGACATGGAGGATCTCCGGTGTGAGGTGGACGCACCGGACGCTACGGAGACCCGACCCAGCTGCCATCCAGGATGACCCTGGTTTCCCACCCTGGTTCCCGACCCCGGTGCCACCCCGGGAACACCCCGGGATCACCCCCGGGACGACCCCGGGATCACCCCCGGGACGACCCCGACGCACCACCCTCCGAGCCCCCGCTGAGACGGCGCTCCACGTCAGCCGGGTCCACGGCTCCGCTGTCCAACGCCCGTCGCAGGTGTGCCTCGAGCCGGCGGATCGTCGCCGGCTCGTCGACGACACCGCCCGCGTCCTGCCGTCCCGTGTCGTTTGCCCCCGTACCGGCCCGCCAGCGCGCCAGGCGGACCAGCACGTCCTCGAGGTCGGTCAGCAGCTCCGCGAACACGACCCCGTAGCGGCTGACGAGGTGGCTCGGGTGCAGATCCCAACCCTGGACGTAGCCGTGGGCCAGCGAGTGGCGCACCGTCGCGGCGTGACGTGCCCACACGCGGTGCAGCTCCTCGGGGGTATCAGCCGCCGGGACGGCGTTGCTCGAGCCATCCGAGAGCCGGACCTCGGTGCCGGCGAAGGTGACCTGCATCAGGTGGCGGGCGAGATCGCACGCCGGGTGCTCGAGGCGCTGCTGGGTCGGCGGCAGGCCGAGGCCGGCCGTGTAGTCGTACACGCCGAGGTGCACCGCGCAGAGCCGGCCGTCGGCCGCCGCTCGCAGGTCACGCAGCACGACGCGCCCGTCGGCCCCGAGCAGCGAGGGCGTGGTCTCGATCTGCGCCTCGAAGCGCAGCCGACCGGCGGGCAGGCCGACGACGGCCTCGAGCTCGGTGAGCACGGACGCGAACGTGGCGACGTGCTCGACGGCGACGATCTTCGGGAAGGTGACCACGAAGCCGCCCGGGAGCTCGCCGAGCTCCTCGAGGAGGGTGGTCACGAACCGGTCGAGGGTCGCGACGCTGCGCCGGGCGAGCCCGTCCGCGAACGACTTGACGCGCAGCCCGCAGAACGGTGGGGCCGTCCCGTCACGGTGTGCCTGCGCGAGCGCCCGCGCCGCCGCGACCGCGTCCTCCGCCTCACGCTCCGGGGTGCGGTCGAGGTAGCCGTCCTCGAAGTCGACGCGCAGGTCCTCGACCGGTTCGCTCGCGAGCTTGACCTCCACGCGTTCGCGCACCGCGGTGGCCGTGGGGCCGTCGGCGAGGCCGAGCGCGGCCGCGAACGACCCGGCGTCGGGGGCGTGGGCGGCCATCAGCCGAGCCGCCTCGGTGCCGTGGTCGCGCGCCGTCGTGGCGGTGACGTCGTCGGCGGGGACGTAGAGGACCTGGAGGGGTTGACGCGTGGTCGGGGTCCCCGGCCAGTGCTGCCGATGGAGCCGTTCGGCCTCGTCGACGCCGGACAGCAGGCGCTCCACCGTGGCCGCATCCAACCGGGGACCCATCCGCTCAGCTCCCCCGGTAGGTGCTGTAGCCGTACGGGCTGAGCAGCAACGGCACGTGGTGGTGCTCGTCGGGGGCCGTGACCTCGAAGGTCACCGTGACCTCCGGCCAGAAGCACTCGCGGCCGTTCGCGGTCTCCCAGTCTCCGGAGGCGAAGGTGAGCCGGTGGACGCCGGCCGTCAGGTCACCGGGCGCCGCCACCGAGGCGATGCGTCCGTCGTCGTCCGTGACGTCGGATCCGACGAGGCGCCATCCCCGGTCGTCGCGGAACTCGTGCGTGACGCTCATGCCCGCGGCAGGTCGGCCGTCGACGGTGTCCAGCACGTGCGTCGACAGGCTCATGAGAAGCTCCTCTCGGTGGCTGGGTCGATGTCAACCCGGGTGGCCCTCCCGCAGCAGCTGTTCCAGGCGGAGACGAGTGATCTCGCCCTGCTGTTCCGAGGCGATCTCGAGTTCGGTCCCGGGCTCGTTGGCCAAGCGCTCCCGGAGGGCCGCGAGCATCTCCGCGGCTGTCCGGCCGGCCGCGCGGATCAGGAAGACGTGACCGAAGCGCTGCTGGTACGCCTCGTTCCCCGCGACCAGGGCGTCCCGGGTCGCGCGGTCGGCCTCGTCGACCCCGGCCTGTTCGCGGCTCGAGAAGCCGGCGGCCGCCCGTTCACCGATGCGTGGGTGTGCCGCGAAGGCCTCCAGGCGGTCGTCGCGCCCGAGCGTCGCCCAGATGTCGTCCGCGGCCGCGAGCAACGCGTCCGGGGTCCCGAACGGCGCGCGGGCCACCATCCGTCGGGCCCACGTGGTCGAGCCGCAGCAGGCGAGCAGGTCCGTCTCGAGCCGCGCTGGGGTCGACGTGTCGAGTCGCGCGATGCCGTGACGCCGCCACCCCTCGTCGTCGATCCACCCGAACGCGCGCAGCCGTGCGACGCCGCCGTCCGGCAGGACCCGGAGGCGGAGGTGGGACACGGGGCCGAGGTCCGCGGTCGGCCAGGCGTGCCGCGCGTGTGGCTGGGTGGGCGTGGCCGCGACGAGTTCGGCCCACTCGGCGTCGTCGAGCGTCGTCGTGTCAGCGTCAGGCGCGTGGAGGCCCTCGATGACGACCCGGTCCGGGTGGTTGCCCTTGAAGTGCGTGGTGTCGAGCTCGACCCGGTCGATCGCGCCCGTGGTGGCCAGGGCGACGACGACCCGGTCCTCCCCGGGTCCGCGCCGCCGCCGCGTCTCCCATCCGTCGGACATGTCCCGCGCGTCACCGATGGTGAGCAGGTTGCTGGGCGAGGAGAAGAAGGCGTCCGTGCAGGCGACGACGCGCCCCCCGTGCACCGCCGCCGCCAGGTCGACGTAGCCGCTGGTGAACGCGGCCGCGTGCAGGTCCACGAGCGGGCGTCCGAACAGGCGCAACCGGGCGACACCCCCGTCGGGCGAGATCCAGAAGCGGACGTGGGAGGCCCGTGGGGTCGCTGCGACCGCGAACCGCTGGACCGCGTCGGGCTGCACCGGGGTCCGGGCGAGCAGGGGGAACCACGCGGTGTCTGCGTCCGGTGGTGAGGGTGCCGACCCGCCGTCGCCCGTGGGCTCGACGGCGCAGCCCTCGAGCCAGCACGCCTCGGGCGCGTTGCCGCGGAAGTGGGTCGTGTCCACCTCCACGGCCGTGACGACGCCGGGCACACCGAGCCGGACGACGCAGCTGTCGTCACCATCACCACGGCGGCGCCTGGTCTCCCACCCGTCCATGATCTTGCCGCGGTCGGAGTAGCTGACCGGATCGAAGACGGGGGCACGGGGGTCGAGCAGGCTCTCCTTGGGGGCGAAGAACTCGTCCGTGGCCTCCAGGACCATCCCCCCGAGGCGCCGCGCCCCGAGGTCGATGCTGCCGTCGAACCCGGTCACACCTCACCCCTGCGTCGTGGGCGTCCCCTCCCGGGGAGGATCAGCTCGTCGTCGCGGACGATGCACCGGCCTCGCAGGTAGGTCCGACGTACCCGGCCGGTCAGCGACCACCCACCGTAGGGCGTGATCGGATGCCGGTGCGCGAGCGCCGCGGGCTCGACGCGCCACGCGGTCTCCGGGTCGAGCACGACCAGATCCGCGTGCATGCCCGGGGCGATGGCGCCCTTCCGAGCCATGCCCGCCACCCGCGCGGGGCCGGCGGCCATCCACGTCGCGAGGTCGTCCAGCCCGTGGCCGCGCCGGCGAGCGGCCGTCCACATCACGGCCAGGCCGAGCTGCAGCGAGGCGATGCCACCCCACGCCGCCAGCTGATCGCCCGTGTCGAGGTGCTTGTCCTCGGGCGGGGCCGGCGAGTGGTCGCTGACCACGGCGTCGATCGTCCCGGCGCGCAGACCCTCCCACAGCCGCTCGCGGTTGTCGCGGCCCCGGATCGGCGGCGCGCACTTGTGGTCGGTGGCGCCGTCGGGGACGTCCTCCGCAGCCAACGTGAGGTAGTGCGGGCAGGTCTCGGCGGTGACCCGGACCCCGGCGCGCCGGGCTCGCTCCAGGGGTTCCAGGGTGCCCGCCGCCGAGAGGTGCAGGACGTGGCTTCGACCGCGCGTCCGTTCGGTCGCCGCGATCAGTGCGGCCACGGCGCGCTCCTCCGCCACGGGTGGCCGGGTGTCGAGCCACGTCCGGTAGGCCCGCGGGTCCGCCCCCTCCGCGGCCGGGCGCAGCTCGGTGGGGTCCTCCGCGTGCACGATCAAGGGCGCGCCGAGGCGGCTCGTCGCAGCGAGCAAGCGGGGCAGCGCCGCCGGATCGAACGCGCCGTACTCGGGCACTCCGCTGTCGCACAGGAACGCCTTGAACCCGAGCACGCCGGCCTCGCTCAGTGCTCCGAGGTGCTCCTCGCTGCCGGGCACGACGCCGCCCCAGAACGCCACGTCAACGTGCGCCCGGCCGCTCAGCGCCGCCAGCTTGGCGTCGAGCCCGGCGACCGTCGTGGTCGGCGGCAGGCAGTTCAGCGGCATGTCGACGAGCGTGGTGACCCCGCCGAGCGCCGCCGCCCGCGTCGCGGTGTCGAAGCCCTCCCAGTGCGTCCGTCCCGGATCGTTGACGTGCACGTGGCCGTCGACGAGCCCCGGCAGGATCGCCAGGTCACCGAGGTCCTCCCACGCACCGGGCGCGTCGCGCCGCGCGACGACGTCCACCACACGTCCGTCCGCGACCAGCACCACGCCCGGTCCGACCCCTCCCCGTCGGACCACCCTGGAGCTGCCGAGCGCGAGATCGACCGCGATCGCACCTTCCCCTGGCGCATCCCTGAGTGACGAGCCTAGGTTGTGACGTGCGGCCGGGGCAGCCGGCCGTCCGCCGTGGCCGCACAGGTGCGCCGTGCCCATCTCCAGGCCGACCGACGTCACCGCGACCCTCGACGCCCTCGCGGCGTCCCCGGACGCGGACCTGCTCGCCGGTGGGACCGACCTCGTGGTGGAGGTCAACCTCGACCGTCGCCGGCCCGAGCACGTGATCGCGCTGCGCCGCGTGACCGAGCTCGCCGGCCACGACACGACCGACGGTCGGCTCCGCCTCGGGGCGAACGTGACCTACTCCGAGGTGGAGCACGACCTCGCGCAGCTGGTCCCCGGCCTCGCGATGGCAGCCCGCACGGTCGGCTCCCCTCAGATCCGCAACGCCGGCACGCTCGGCGGCAACCTCGGCACCGCCAGCCCCGCCGGCGACACCCTGCCCTGGCTGCTGGCCATGGACGCCGAGGTGGAGCTCGCCTCGCCCGAGGGCGACCGGTCGGTGCCCCTCGCGAACTTCCTGACCGGGCCGAAGTCGACCGCCCGCCGCCCGGCGGAGCTGATCACCGGGGTCAGGCTGCCCCGGGTCGAAGGTCCCCAGCACGTCTCCAAGATCGGGCCGAGGAACGCCATGGTCATCTCCGTCGCCTGCTTCGCGATCGTGCTGGACACGACGAACCGGCGGGTCCGCACCGGCATGGGAGCGGTCGGCCCGACGGTGCTCCGCTCACCGGACGCGGAACGCGCGGTCACGCAAGCGCTCGACTGGGACGCGCTCACGTGCCCCGAGGATGCGATCGACGCCTTCGGTAGGGCCTGCGCCGAGGCGACGGCGCCCATCACCGACCACCGCAGCAGCGCCGAGTACCGCCGCCACGCCGTGGGTGTACTGGCGCGTCGCGCTCTGCGGAGGTGTCTGTCGACGTGACCGGAGCCACCGAGTCCTACGAGCTCGACGTCGACGGCCGTGCGCTCCCCGTGGCCGCCGCCTGGCTGGGCGAGAGCCTGCTCTACGTGCTGCGCGAACGTCTCGGGCTCCCGGGAGCGAAGAACGCCTGCGAACAGGGCGAGTGCGGCTCCTGCTCGATCTTCCTCGACGACGTACTGGTCAACGCCTGCTGCGTCCTCGCGGCCGACGCCACCGACGCGCGGATCCGAACCGTCGAGGGGTTCGGCGACGCGGACCATCTCAGCGACGTCCAGGCGGCCTTCCTCGGCACCGGAGCCGTGCAGTGCGGCTTCTGCACCCCCGGGCTGATCCTCGCGGTCCACGACCTGCTCGACCAGGTGCCCGACCCCACCGGGCTGGAGGTCCGCGAGGCGATCAGCGGCAACCTGTGCCGCTGCACCGGCTACGGGCGCATCCTGCAGGCCGTCGAGGAGGTCAAGGCGACCCGCTCGGGGGCGTCGGGACCGCGGGGGGAATCACCGTGAGCACGGGTACCGAGGTCCGTCCCGGGACCCGCAGCGGTCTCGGGCAGAGCGTGCGACGTCCCGACGGCACCCCGAAGGTCACGGGCACGTTCGCGTTCTCCAGCGACCTGTTCGCCCGGGGGATGCTCTGGGGGCGCACCCTCCGCAGCCCGCACCCCGCGGCCCGGATCCGATCGATCGACACGAGCATCGCGGAGCGCATGCCCGGGGTCGCCTCGGTGCTGACCGCGCGCGACGTCCCCGGGCGCCCGACCTACGGACTGGAGCACGCCGACCAGCCGGTGTTCGCCTCGGAGACCGTGCGCTTCCAGGGTGAGCCGATCGCGGTCGTCGCCGCCGAGCACCCGGAGCTCGCCCTCCGGGCGGTCGCAGCCATCGAGGTGGACTACGAGGTGGTCACGCCGCTGACGGACGCGGAGGCCGCGATCGGCGCCGCGCCGATCCACCCGGACGGCAACGTCTTCCGGCACCTGCACCTGCGTCACGGCGACCTCGACGCGGTCGGGGCCGTCAGCGTCGAGGGCAGCTACGAGGTCGGCATGCAGGACCAGGCCTTCCTCGGGCCGGAGTCGGGTCTGGCGATCCCCGTCGACGACGGCGGGGTCGAGCTGTTCATCTCGACCCAGTGGCTCCACGTCGACCGCGACCAGGTCGCCGCCTGCCTCGGGCTGCCCCCCGAGCGCGTCCACCTGACGCTGTCCGGCATCGGGGGCGCGTTCGGTGCCCGGGAGGACGTCAGCCTGCAGGTGCACGTCTGCCTGCTCGCGCTGCGGACCGGTCGCCCGGTGAAGATGCTGTACTCCCGCGAGGAGAGCTTCCACGGCCACGTCCACCGTCATCCTGCCCGCCTGTGGTACCGCCACCACGCGGACCCGGACGGCCGGCTCGTCAAGGTCGAGGCCCGGATCGTGCTCGACGGCGGCGCCTACGCCTCTTCGTCGACCGCCGTGATCGGCAACGCGGTGTGCTTCGCCGCCGGCCCCTACCGCGTGCCGAACGCCGACGTGGACGGCTGGGCGGTGCGGACCAACAACCCACCCTGCGGTGCGATGCGGGGTTTCGGGGCCGTCCAGGTCTGCTTCGGTCACGAGGCGCAGATGGACCGGCTCGCGGCGGCGCTCGCCATGGACCCGGTCGAGCTGCGGCTGCGCAACGCCCTCGCCCCCGGCGACGAGCTGCCCACCGGCCAGGTCATCACGGGCACCGCCCCCGTGCGCGAGGTGATCGAGGCCGCGATGGCGCTCGAGCCGCCCCCGCTCGCTGCGACGGACCCTCCCGCCGACGGGACCATGGACCTGCCGGGCGGTGCCGGCCTGACGGCCACCCGGGCCGACGTCGTGCGCGGGACCGGCCTGGCCGTCGGCTTCAAGAACCTGATGTACTCGGAGGGCTTCGACGACGCCTCGACCGCGAACGTCCGGGTCGAGCTGGACCACCGGGGTGAGCCGCTCGCGACCGTGCACTGCGCGGCGGCCGAGGTCGGGCAGGGTTTCGTGACGCTGGCCCAGCAGATCGTCCGCTCCGTGCTGGGCGTCGAGCAGGTCGCCCTGCGACCGGCGGACACCACCATCGGCTCGGCCGGCTCCACCAGCGCGTCACGCCAGACGTGGATGAGCGGCGGGGCGGTGGAGCTGGCCTGCCTCGCGGTCGCCGAGGCGCTCGCCGAACGAGCGGGATACGGGGGCGGTGCTCCCGACGAGGTGCTCGACCTCGATGTCGTCGAGCTGCTGCGCGAGGGCCCGATCGACCGGACCCGCGCCCACCACCACCCGCCCACCGAGCCGCTCGACGAGGACGGGCAGGGTGACGCGCACGTCTCGTTCGCGTTCGCCGCCCACCGCGCCGTCGTCGACGTCGACCCGGAGCTGGGGCTGGTCAAGGTCCGTCACATCGCCACCGGGCAGGACGTCGGGCGGGCGCTCAACCCGCAGGCCGTCATCGGCCAGATCGAGGGCGGCATCGCCCAGGGCCTGGGGCTCGCGGTGATGGAGGAGATGCTGCTCGAGGACGGCCGGCTCCGGAACCCGTCGTTCACGGACTACCTGATCCCCACGGCGCTGGACATGCCCCCGGTGACGGCGACGTTGATCGAGCAGCCGGAACCGGGGGCACCGTTCGGCGCCAAGGGCGTGGGGGAGCCCCCGACGATCTCGTCCACGCCGGCGATCGTCGCCGCGATCCGGGCCGCCACCGGGTTGGAGCTGCCGCGTATCCCGGTGCGCCCGGAGCACATCGCGCTCGCGGAGGCGTGAGCGGTCGTCGGTCCGCTCACCAGGCGGGCGGGGGCTCGACGCCGTCGCGGGAGACCACGCCCTCGATCACGCCGAAGGGCCGGTCGGCCACCACGAAGACCGCGCTGGGGTTGTCGAGGCCGTACGGCGAGAGGTCGACGAGGTTGTGGTGCTCGTTCGGGAGCCGGAACCGGATCCACAGCACCTCCTCGTGGACGTCGAGCACGGCCGTCCCCATCGCGTGGAGCGTGTGCTGGACGGACTCGCTGACGTCGTGCGTGGCGAACGCCGCCGAGAACGTCTCCGGGACCTCGACGGCCAGGCGGGCGTGGTCGACGTCGGGGTCGGTGGTGCCCCAAGCCGCCTCGACGGTGGTCGCCATGATGCGGTCGCGGGTGGGCGGCAGGGTCGTGTAGGCGTCCTCGAGGAAGCCGGAGAACGCGGATCCGGTGGTCTTGAGCAGCCGTACGCCCGATGCCCCGCCGGTGAGGCTCGGCGGTGCGTCGCGGTCCTGGACCAGGGTCACGACGGCGTCCCCGCCCGCTGCCGGCCGGAAGCCGTGCGGGTGCGGGGCGCCATCGACCGACAGCCGCTCCCACGGGTGGGAGACGATGCGCACCGTGACCCGTCGCGTGGCCGGCGAGGCCACGAGGAGACGTTCCGCGACACGCCGGGCGAAGCCGGCGACGCTCTCGATGCCATCGCGGGCGAGGGCCAAGCAGGTCCCGCGCATCGTGTCGGTCGGCAGCACCTCGGAGTTGTCACCGTCGACGTGGGCGGCCTCGAAGGAGCCCTCGAGCGTGATGCGCACGTCCAGGTCGGTGAAGCGGTGCGTCGCGCCGTCGCGCGCGACCGTCGCGAGCCGGATGCCCGACTTGCCGTACCGGTTCGCTGCGAGCTGGTGGCCCATGGCTGGCTCCTGGTGGGAGGCTGCGGACACTGGTCAGCCCGTCCGGCGGCGTCAAGCCCCGCGGTCGCGACCCGCACCGCACTAGGTTCCCGTCGATGAGCGGACGGGACGACCTCGGTGCGGCTGGTCGCCGCGTGCTGCGCGGGGCGCGATGGCCCGGCGACGTCGCGATCGCCGACGGCCGGATCGTCGGCCTCGGTGACGTGGCGGCCGAGCCCGGTGACGAGGTGCTGCGGGTCGACGGTGATCTCGTCACCGCGGGGCTCGTCAACACCCATCACCACCTCTACCAGTGGATGACCCGGGGTCGGGCGGTGACATGCGACCTGTTCACGTGGCTGACGACGCTCTACCCGGTCTGGGGGCGCCTCGACGTCGACGATGTGGCTGCCGCCGCCAGGGTCGGGCTCGCCGAGCTGCTCCTGTCGGGATGCACCACGGCCGCCGACCACCACTACCTCGTCCCCCGAGGCGACGACACGGTGTTCGACGTGATCGCGGAGGCCGCCCGCGGGCTGGGTGTGCGTCTGCACCTCGCGCGCGGGTCGATGGACCTGGGTGAGAGCCGGGGCGGGCTGCCACCCGACCACGTGGTGGAGGACCTCGACGCGATCCTCGCCTCCACGCAGCGGATCGCCGACCGCTGGCACGACGGCGAGCACGTTCACGTCACGGTCGCGCCGTGCAGCCCGTTCACGGTCAGCGAGGAGCTGATGCGCTCCTCGGCGGAGCTGGCGCGCGAGCGTGGCCTCCGGCTGCACACCCACCTGGCCGAGACGCGCGAGGAGGAGGCGGACTGCCTCGCCCGGTTCGGACGCCGACCGGTCGCCGTGCTCGACGACTGGGGCTGGATCGCCGACGATGTCTGGTTCGCCCACGGCGTCCACCTCGACGACGGGGAGATCGCGTCGTTGGCCGCCGCCGGCAGCGGGGTCGCGCACTGCCCGTCCTCCAACGCCCGTCTGGCCGCGGGCGCGTGCCGGCTGAACGACCTGCTCGACGCCGGCGTCGAGGTCGGCCTGGGCGTCGACGGCGTCGCTTCCAACGAGCAGGGCACCCTGTCGACCGAGCTGCGCCAAGCGCTGTTCACCGCCCGGCTGAGAACCGGACGGGCGGACGCGCTGACGCCACGAGACGCTCTGGATCTCGCGACCCGTGGCGGTGCCGGGTGCCTCGGCGTCGCCGATGTCGGACGGCTCGAGGTGGGCGCTCGGGCCGACCTCGTGACCTGGCCGGGGGACGACCTCGGCGACGTCCCGGACCCGATCGCCGGGCTGGTGCTCGGCCCAGACCGACGAGCCCGGCACGTGCACGTCGGCGGACGTCCCGTGGTGCGCGACGGCGAGGTGCTCGGTCTCGACCTCGCCGCGGCGCATCGCGAGCTGGCCCGGCGCGCGCGCCGGCTCTGGGACTGACGCTCGTGCGGACCTCCGGGGGTGACGCCGGGTTCACGGCGCACGGCTGCGGCACCTCGATCCCCTGACCCGCCGTCTCAACCCCGCGCCGACCCGCCCACGCAGCGACCGTCGGCGCGGTCGGTGAACGCGAGCACCTCACCGTCACGATCGACCACGTGGAACACCGCCGTGAAGAGGACACGCCGCCCGTCGAGCGTCGTGCCGTTGAAGCTCGCGACGCGGGTGAACACGATGCCGCGGCCGGCGGCCGTCACGTTGAACTGGTCGAGGTCGCGGAAGGTGCCGGACGTGCCGTTGTCCGAGCGGAAGCGGCCGCGGAACTTGAACCCCTCGTGACCCTCACGACCGTTGACCAGCATCTGCACGTCGTGGAGCAGGGTGGCGGTCACCTCCCCCGTGCACGGGTCCTCGGCCGGCGGCAGCCACACGTCGGGGTGCGGCTGCCAGCCGCCGGCCGCGGCCACCGGTGCAGGCCCCAGATGGAGACCGAACGCCACGACCAGGGTCAGCAGGACGACGCGCCCGACGCCCCGCAGCGCACGGCGACCGGCCACGACCCGGGCGGCATCCACGGCGGTCCTCCCGATGCGACGCTCGATCCGTCGAGCCTCCGCCCGTTCACGCGAGCGGTCAAGGTGGCGTACGGCTCCGCAGCCGACCCCTCGTCCACGCGCACGCGGGTCGTCCCGCTCCACCTCGAGCCGGAGGTGAACGGCGGTAGGATGCCCAGATGAGCAGCACGGCACCGGCCACCCGCGACGACCAAGCTCGTCCCGCCGGTGTGCCCGCTCCGGCGGGGACCGCACCCGACCGGGCGGGGTGCGCCTCAGAGGTCGACCCCGAGGTGGTCGCGCCGGACGACGAATCGCTCGCCCGGATGGCGAAGGCGCTCGGCCATCCGGCACGCGTGACGATCCTGCGATTGCTGGCGGCCCGCGAGACCTGCATCACCGGTGACGTGGTGGCCGAGTTGCCGCTGGCGCAGTCGACGGTCTCCGAGCACCTGCGCATCCTGCGCGAGGCCGGCCTGGTCCAGGCCACGCCGGACGGCACGCGTACCGCCTACTGCGTGTCACCCACCGGTCTCGCGCTGCTCAAGAGGGGTATCGCCGAGCTGTAGCGGG